>WQVV01000143.1 GCA_009785665.1 Defluviitaleaceae bacterium | reverse complement strand
TCTGGTAGACGGTTTATCAGTTCATCTGCATTTGTTTGCTGTTCTTCTTTCATGTTTTATCACCCCGCTTAGGGTACACGCTTTTTGATAGTTTTACAAATCTTAAAGTAAGTGCATATGGGGAACACTCCCTAGCGTGTAAAGGTTACATATATGGATTGGGTCGCGCCGTCCCAATCTACCTCTGCGCCTAGAGATTCTGCTACGAATCTTAGGGGGACGAAGGTTCTGCTGTTGCGGATTTCTGGTGTACCCATGTATGCACCTGTTGTGTCGTGTAGGGGTTGCCCTATTACTAGGTTGGGAATGCGTTGCCCTTGTGCGGAAGTTATTCCTATGGTTTGGGTGTCGCCGTCCCAATCTATTTCGCCGTCCATGGTTTCTACTATTAGGCGTAGGGGAACCATGGTTCTGCCTGCTGGCGAGATGAATGGTGCGTAATCTGCCAGTACTGATGTGTTGCCCACCGTTACTATTGTGTTGCCTATGGATAGATGCATGGTTGTTGGAACTTGCATAGTTGGCATAGGAACGGTTAGTAATGGCGCAACAACAAACGTGCCAGAATGCGATACAAAGAATATTATGGTTTGTGTCGCGTTGGTGAATGAGAATGTATCAATTGGCAATAAGGTTTGTTGCCCTGCGGCATTTACTGACCACACGCCAGCATCTTGCATATCTGGTGTGACGAAGGTTACAGCAACAATACCGATAATCTCTGTGACTAGTTGCCCGTTTATGGTGATGGCAACTTCCAGCATGATGTTATCGGCTGGCAAGTTGTGCGGAACTTCTTTCACGGAAACGGCAATTTCGCCGCCGTCTGCTTGTTGTGCAAAATCTGCGCCCGCTTCGGGGTTGACTAGCACTATAAATCCGTCTGGGAGTGCTATTACTATGGTGTAGTCTGCATCTGCAAAGTCGCCTAGGGAATCGCCTGGTAGGAGTACTGTGTTTACGTTATCGTCGCGGTCTTCGATGTTTATTGTTACGATTCTGTCTTCGGGGTTTACTGTTACTGTTCCGCCGCCTGTGATGTTGGTTGTTGTTGTTGGGCTGTTTGGGGCTGGAACTGATGGCAGAGTTGGGGCGACTGGGGCTGGTTGCTGGTTATCTGGAGTATCTTCTTGTTGATTGTTTTGGGTAGGTGGTTGTTGCTGTGTTGGTGGTGGTGTTTGTTGACCGCCACCGCCTTGCTGGCCGCCGCCATTTCCGCCACCGCTTCCGCCGCCACCCTGCCAGTTTCCACCACCGCCGTTGCTGCCGGTTGGGTTTACCGTAATGGTAAAGTTTTGGGTGAAGTTGGTGCTTGCGGTTAAGCCATTTGTTATGGTTGCGGTTATGGTTACTGTTCCCGCTGATGGTACGGTTAGGGTGCTTCCGCTTATGGTTGCGCCTGTTGTTCCTGCTGATGCAACGCTCCATGTGATGCTTTGGTTTGTTGCGTTTGCTGGTGCAACCGTGCCGCTTAGTGCGCGGGTTTGTCCTGCTGTTAGGCTGGTTGTGTTTACGTTTGTGATGCTGGTTACTGGTACAAAAGCTGGGAGGTTTTCGCACTCTTCGCAACCTGCGTCGTTGCAGTATTCACAGTTGTAGCCGTTTTCTGGGGTGCATTCTTCACAGCCTGCGTCGTTGCAGTAATCGCAGTTGTAGCCGTTTTCTGGGGTACATTCTTCGCAACCTGTGTCGTTGCAGTCTTCGCAATCGTAGCCGTTTTCTGGTGCTTCGGGTAGGTCTACGTTGATTATTAAATTTGCTGTTTCGCCACCGCGATGGACTTGTACTGTCCAATTGCCCGTTGTTGCTGTAGTTGGGGTTTCGGCGATTAATGCGCTAACTGGGAATTGTGATGCGTTCGCGGGAAGTGTTTCACCTATGAGTACCCAAGCTGGCAAGTTGCCGCGTGTGAATGTTGTTTCGCCTATTACATTGCCGCCAAGTTCAACCATAACTTGCCCTGATACGCCACGGGTTGTTATTGTTACTTCTGTGGGGGAAAGAGTTAGATATGGCGCGGCGTGGGTGATTATAATGTCGTCGATATAGAGGGTTGCATTATTGAGGGCGACTGAAGATTCAATTGTTACTACGGTTACATAAAACCCACCAGCATCTATATCCGCTTGAAGAATTTGATGCGTGAGTGAAAATGTATCTGTTGGATAGTCGCTTCTGTCAAGATTTAATCTCGCGTCCATTCCGTGTAATGCTACACCTGAACCAGTTACAAATTCATGAGTTCGCCCTGTGATTGTGATATAGTCGCCTGCACTTACGCCCAAGCCGTTTAAATTAATGGCTAGGCTCGTATCCGCTACCACGTCGGGAAATGCTATGAAGCGTTGAATATCAGTTCCAGATGCGTTAAAACCTATGGTTGCGTTTGTTGTTCCTGTGGCACTTAAATTTGCAGTGTTTGCAAACGCGCCGCCTGTAGCATTGGAAAGATAATCTTGCATGTAGAAAACTACATCTGTGCGAGGGGCTGGGCGACCTACATAACCGCTATTGAAATCGAAATCACCAATGCTGTTGTAGACATTGTTGCCCAAGTTGTCGGCTGTATTGTTTTCTACTGTGCCGCCATTTAAGATGAACACGGAGTTGGCTCGCTCTAAGTGAACACCGCCGCCATCACAACTTGTGATGTTGTTGGTAATTCTGCCGCCATTCATCTCTAACCGTCCAGAGGCAGCTAGAGCTACGCCGCCGCCAGATAAGCTTGCGCCAGTTTCGCCAAGTGGGATTATTGATTCGTTGAGTTCAATTGCGCCGCCGTTCATGATAAATGTACTTGCTAGAACTGATACGCCGCCGCCACCATTTAAAGCGAAAATACTATCGTCTGCGGGTATTGGAAAAGTGGTATTTCCACGAATCACTCCACCTTCCATTGTGAAGTTGGAACTGACTATGGTCACACCTCCGCCAGCAAAGGCTGTATTATTGCGGATTTGTCCGTTATGCATTGTAAAAGAACTACCATTAACATGGACACCGCCGCCGCCGCCAGCAAGAGTGCTTGAATTGCCGTTTACAACATTGTTCTCAATTATGCCAGCGTGCATTGTCATTGTAGCCGACCTACTAACAGTTACACCACCACCACCAGCATTATGGACTGTGTTGTTGCGAATAGTTCCATTGCGCAATATGAATGTGCTATAATCGCTAAAGTAAACGCCACCGCCAGAGTGTTGCGCGGTATTGTTTTCGATTACACCGCCGTACATTCTAAATGTACCGCGGTAGAACGAAGATACAGCCCCCCCATGAAGAGCGGTGTTGCCTGTGATTGCACCACTACGCATAATAAGCGTTCCATCAGCAGAAACAGTAATACCTCCTAGTGAACCGCTACCTGCTTCGGCAGTAATGGTAATGCCGTCTAGGGTAAGTGTAGCATTATGTGTTACGACGATGCCAATGCCCTCAGCACCTCCAGCTACACGGCGCAAAGTGCCATCGCCCACGAAGGTGATTTCCCTGTTTACTGGAATGAATAGCACCGCTGGCTGGTCAATTGTTCCCACGATTTCAATAACCGCAAACCCGTTTTCTGGAACTAACGCTATTGCCGCAACAAGTGCATCAAAGTCAGTAACTTGTACACTACCGATTGCGCCCCCAGTGATGTTGATGTTTGGGCTTGCGCCAGCAACAGTTACATTACTGGCGGTATTGCTGTAAATTACGCCACCAGTCATTTCAAATGTGCTATCGTCGGCAACGTAAACGCCACCGCCATAAGCACCTGATGTGTTGTGGGCGATTGTTCCACCATGCATGTTGAAAACGCCAGAATTGCGAACGTGAACACCACCGCCATTGGCATTAGAAACTATATTGTCTATAATACTGCCGCCATACATAGTAAAAGTACCACCATTTACTCCTACAGCACCGCCAAATGATATGTTGTTCCTAGCCCCTCTAATTGTGCCGCTATGCATTATAAATTCTCCGCCAGTTATAACATCAACTAGAGGTTGCCCAGTCGCACCGAGGCTATTAATTATTATATCATGCATAGTAAGCGTGCCTTGCACACGAAAAGTACTAGCTTGTCGCGTTAAAACGCCGCCACCTACGAGAATAATATTCGCACCTAAGGGTATGTTGGTAAGACCCGAAAGCCCAAGTGTAAAACCATCGGTAATGCCAATCACAAACGGGTCGCCGTTTGTGGGGGCATTTGCTATCGCGTTATTAAATTCAACAGATGTTGTCACCCAAACATCTGCAACAGGCGCGGATAACGCCAACGCCGCTGGGCTTGCAAATGCCACGCCGCCAAACAGCGGCATGGGCGCGCAAACGCACTCTGTTTCCATACCCTCTAGGGTACACCATATTTCCTCCTGCTGTGGATTAAGTACCTCCACCCCTTCTTCCATTTCCCCTACCCAAGTGTAATTTCCGTCATGCTCATACGCAAACACACTTGATGGCACTGCCGCAAATTGCATTAGCACCAGCGCGAACGCTAATGCAACCGCAACAATTCGCCGTTTTGCTTTCTGCATTTAACTTGCTCCTTCCTCAAATTTTTTGGCTTTTTTTCGTTTGGCATTTTATCCTTTCATTGCCTAGCCGTGCCTCTATACGGAATGCCGAAAACATTTATCGACGACGAGCTAAGTCTGCGGGCTTTTACGCAGACTTGAGCGACAGAGGAGGTTAATAGACCTATTGCATAATGTTTTCGCATTTCCGTCTAATTGATGCTCTTTTTTCTTATGTTCTATCTCGCCCTTTTCTTTCGCCAAACAAAAAAAAAGCCTAACCCCCATTATAGGCTTAAACTTTAAAAAATCTATATGCTGCCAGCCGAATTTCTAAATTTATTTTTTAGCGATTGTTGTCGGATAAAATTATTAGTGCTTTTGCGAAGGGAAATATATGCGCTGAAACAACTATAATGGGCAAGTGTGGATTTTTTCCACTACTTGCCCATGCAGAATGTTAAATGCTTTTACTTCCTTTACGCCATTCAAGCCATCTCTTGCTTCCATAACATGACCTTTTCAATTGGTATATCCAAGACTTGGGCGACTTCCTCTGGAGTATTGCCCCGCGCAAATAATCTTTTGGCAACCTGTTTCGTTTTATTCATGTCAGCAAAATTGTCTTCAAACCAGCCATTTCGTTCTGCCATATCCATGCAAATATCTTTAAAGCTCATGTTTGCCACCCCCTTATATATATTTAGGTTTGCTTGTAAATGTTTTTCCAGCTTTTACACTTTGCATTCAAACCGCTTCTTGCTTCCATTGCATTACCTTTTCAATTGGTATATCCATAATTTCCGCTATTTTTTCGGGTGAATCGACCAGCGCAAATAATCTTTTGACAGCCTGTTTCGTTTTATTCATGTCGGCAAAATTGTCTTCCCAGCCATTCCGAACTGCCATATCCATACAAATATCTTTAAAGCTCATGTTTGCCACCTCCTTATATATATTTAGGTTCGCTTGTATTAGCCTGTCAAGGTATACGCTTGTTTTTTCTAGTGGCTTATGCTCTTTGTAGGATTTTAGTATTTTTGCCATATCCTCTGGGCTTATATTTCTACGCAGATTACGCAAAAATAAATTGTCGTTGGGTGATAGGTTTTTGCTTTCCAATATTTGAATGGGGAAGTTATCGCCCTGTACATAGTGAATGCCATCACCTAGATTTAGCACTTTAAAGCCGCGTTCATCTTCCAAGTGCTTGACGAGTTTTTGGGGATATATCGTCAACACTACTGAAATCGTAATATCCGTAATCGGAATTTTCATAAATGACGAATACAAAAATGCATATCCTATCACTTTATTATAATCCCATTGCGAAAAAGTCACCGTTTCAGATTTGTATTCAAAAATATTTCTGCCCTTGAATATTTTGCCTATGTTCTTCTCAATTTTGACATCTTTGTCCTTTTTGATTACTACTACGTCCATTCTAAGGGCTTCTTCGCTTAATTTGTGGTCGTTTTCAAATTCCAAAAACTCTGCGTATTGATGCAGTTCCAATTGCAATACCTCTTGAAAGGCTTCATGCCAGTATATTTTGTCATCTTCTGCCAAAACCGCTTGCCCCCTTTTCGTAATAACACGCACTAATATCCCAGTCGTTGCTTGAGTGCATCCTGCAAGATTCCTGAAAAGTTGACGCGGGCTTTTTCTCCTGCTTCGTTCAACCATGCTGGAAGTGTAAGTGTTTTGTTTACTGTTTTATTCTGGCGGTAATCGTTTACTTCTACCATTATTGGCACGATATGCTCGCCTTTATCTGCTTTGATTGCATCAAGATTACTTGCTGTTGGCGTTGAGTGGTCGCGCTCTTCCAGCGCAACAAGGTAAAGCCCAAGTGCTTCTTGTGCCATTGATAACGCGTGTTCTAAACTGTCACCGTAAGTAGCGCACCCTTTTAAGTCGGGAAAGAGAACTGAATACTCCCCATTATTCTCATATATCAGCTTTGCTGGGTATATTGCTTTCATATCTTTACCGTCCTTTCAGCCCTGTATCGTTTAATTTCATGGTTGCTTCAAGTGCTTTTTCGCTTTGCTAACCGATTCTTATTCCATTATACTCAAATTTAGAGATACAGGCAATTTTTTAAAGGCAGAGTTTCCGATTTTGCTTCCGTACAGCGGTACTTCCATATACCCCTCAACCACCTACCGCAAACGATAAATCCCATCTAAAGGCTCGAAGTTCCTGCGGTTGAAGAGTTGCGCGAAGCCACCAAAGTACAAATATCCTTCGATAAAATTGAAATGTGCTGTTATTCTTTCAGCGGGTACGCGGTGGCGGTAGTTTGTGAAAAATACGTAATTGCTATCTAGGGTAAATTCGCCACTAAATACAGCGGTTTCGTCTACCCACGGGGAGATGGTAACAAGTTCAAAATGGGCTTCGTTTCCGTCCAAGGTTATTGTTATGGTGTTGTAGCCCTTGTAGAATATATTTTCGCCTTGTTGCAAGTTTGTATTGCCAGAAGCATTTGCAAATACATTTTCGCCCAGAAATATTTGGGAGTAGGCTGGAAATTCATAGGGTATGCGGTAAATCCTGTTTGCATCGTTGGTAAAATGGTAGTGTCGTTTGTCAATAGTAAGCCACACATAAATATTGCCGTTTTCTGATACAATTACACTTGAAAACACAACGGAAGGATTTTGTGGAGTCGAAAACATATGCAATACGCGTTTTCCATCAAGTTCGTCGGGGAAAACGCCACCAATCGCATTGTTTCTAACCATAGAACGCGTCATATTTTCCATAAAGAAATCGTACATATCGCCAAGGATTTCTCGCAATTCGCGGTTTATTGTGGGGTGTTGGATTACAATATTATAAAAGCTTTCAAGCTCAAGCCCAACACTATTAAAGTCGGGTAATTCGTTGGATAATTCGTCTGCTATGCCTTGCGTTGGGGTTAAAAAATCGGGGGCTTCGATAAAGTCAGACTCTTCGCCACCTGTTTGCGTTTCGCTGTTCAAATTTTGCATTCCACCGTTCAAATTCTGTGTTTCGTTATTGGGTCTACTAATGGCGAACAGCATTGCAATTACAACACAGGCGGCAATTATGCCCGCTGCGATAAAACCTATTATTTTGCGGCTTTTGTTAGATGGCTTATTCGCTAATGCCTTTCGCACTTCTTTTACGTTTTGAAATCTCTGCTTGGGGTCAACTTCTATGCACTTGCTAATTATTTTCCCCAATTCTCCATGGGCGTTTAGGTTTTCTTCCGATACTTCGCCAGTCAAAAGCTCTGCCATCATCATACCTGCTGAAAAAATATCCGACCTGCAATCCGTTTGCGAAAAGCCGTATTGTTCGGGGGAGGCATATTTTTTTGTGCCTATGTGTGCGGTGTCTGCATCTGAATCCATTTTGTACTCTCTTGCTATATCGAAGTCGATTAGTTTCAAAATTCCGTCGTTGGAAATGATTATGTTCGACGGCTTAATATCTCTGTGGATTATGGGCGGGTTGCTTTCGTGCAATATGGCTA
>WQVV01000142.1 GCA_009785665.1 Defluviitaleaceae bacterium | reverse complement strand
TGTATTAATAGAAAATGCTCGCCACGCGCAAAACAGCCTATGGATTGCATGGGGTGGTTTTGGTTGTAATTACAATGCGCGAGGTCAAGCAGTGTATGCCAAAAACCTTTTTGACGGGCGGGAATCCCAATGGGAACGCACTGATTTTCTTGGAATAGTAAAGTCAGAGAGTTTGCAAAAATGGTTTGAAAACATGTCTGTCAAAAGCGAAAACATGCAATTTTACTTCCAGCACAACGCTCAAACCACGCAAGAGAGAACACAAGTAGAAATAAAAGACACTTGCGATAAGGCTACTTCGATTTTGAAAAAAACAAGAGACGGTGACTTGCTAGACCCACAGGATTTAAAACTAATTGAATCCGCAGTAAATGGTTTTCTAAATGAAATTGGGATTAATGCTTTTGAGAATCTTCATTATAGCGTTGTTGTGAGTGAAGCATATTTAAAGCCCTATCTACACGGTATCGAACACATGACATGCGACCACGAAGGATATATCTATTACAAAGATATTCATGTCGAACATTACAATCGTGATTATGTGCAGCCCGAATGCATTAATGCCTCGCTTACAATAAGCGATAACGACGAACTCACGCATGAAAATGAATTTGACGAAAGCGAGGACTGCGAACTGTGAAAACCAAACCAAAGCTGATTTTATGCGGCATGATATGGTTAGTCGGAAGTGTTGCAAGCGTGTTTTTCTCAACTGCCCTGCACAATGTTCTTTCAAGGCAAATGACAACACTCGCATTTACAGGTTTTTTTGAAAGCATCATAAGCATGGTTTATAACCAACAGCATATGATGCTTTTTTTGTGCATGGTTGGATTTTCGCTGATATTAAGCGTCGCATTTTTTCTCACGAACACACGCCCGTACCAAAGTCACCTTAGTTCCATCACGCCCGATATTCAAACACCTGTTGCTGTTGGACAGTTTCAGCATGGTTCGGCAAAATGGCTTTCGGATAAGGAGAAAGATAAGGCGTTCGATAACTTTGTTTACAATCCGAACGCTACCCCAAATTTAACCCAAGCTGGTGTAGTGCTAGGAATGAAAAAATTAGAAAGTGGAAAGGAACAAATTTATTATGTTGGAGATGACGTGCATACTTTATGTATCGGCGCGACCCGTTCGGGCAAGTCCCGAACGGTTGTAGTGCAATCTATATGCACCCTTGGTCTTGCGGGCGAAAGTCTTATAGTATCCGACCCAAAGGGAGAACTGCATCAATTTACAAATGAATTTTTAGCAGAGTGCGGCTATGACGTAAGAGTGCTAGACTTCAAAAACCCAGAAAAAAGCCACCGTTATAACCTATTGCAACCTGCTATTGACGCGGTAAACCGCGAAGATTCTGAAAAGGCGGAAATGTATGCATGGGATATGACAAACACTCTTGTAGGAAAGTCGGACGGCGAAAAAATCTGGACAAATGGCGAAATGTCAGTAATTGCGGCGGCAATACTCTGTGTGGTTTGCGATAATAAAAATCGTCCAGAATACCAAAACCTTACAAACGTCTACTGGTTTGTAGCCGAGATGTGCAAAACCATTGCCAACAAAATGCCACTTCTGGAGTATGTCAAAAAGCTACCGCAAAATCACCCAGCAAAGCCAATGTTATCAATATCTGACGTTGCGCCTAGCCGAACACGAGGGAGTTTCTATACTTCGGCACTTACCACGTTACGGCTGTTCACTTCAAAATCTGTATACGGCATAACAAACCAAAGTGACTTTTCCATCACTGATGTAGGTGAGAAGAAACAGGCACTTTTTATTATTCTGCCCGACGAAAAAACTACGTTCTATCCCGTTGCATCATTATTTATATCCCAGCAATATGAACTGTTGGCAAATATGGCAGACCGTCGCGGCGGCAGATTAAAACAGCGCGTAAATTTTTATCTGGACGAGTTTGGTAATTTCACATCTGTAGCCGATTTTACTAATAAACTAACCGTTGGCGGCGGGCGTGGTATGCGATTCAATTTATTCTTGCAATCCTTCGCGCAGTTGAAAGAAAAATACGACGAAAACACCGCCAACACAATCAAATCCAACTGCCAAACATGGATTTATCTACAAGCAGACGATATGGAAACACTCAAAGAAATGAGTGAGAAACTTGGCGCGTACACAACGTCCAGTTATCAGTTATCGGCAAGTCATCAGAAATTTGCCACGCCGTCTAGTTCCCACAGTTTGAATCTAACGCAACGTAATCTACTCAATGTTGACGAGGTTCGCAGGGTTGCACGTCCTTATCAAATTGTAACGTCGCGCACTCACCCCGCAATGATGTATAGCCCAGATTTATCACAGTGGCATTTTAACAAAATGCTTGGGCTAGGCGACAAAGAGCATAATCGCAGATTACGAGAAGAACGCGAAAACAACCGACCCATCATCACAGATGTAACAAAACCCGTAATTTTATGGAATATATGGGTTTACTACCAAAAAGACATTTTACGAAAAGCTGATGCCGCAAAAGGGGGAGGTACACCAAAGTTCACAGGCAATGATGATGATTAAGCGAATTTGCAACACGACTAAATGTTTTTGGGAGGAATTTATGGTAAAAATCAAAAATTTCATAACGGCTCGTTTTAAAATGCTGAGTACGCTAATGCTATCAGCATTTTTTATGCTTTTTAAAGCAGTCCCAACTTATGCAGACATCAGTGGTAGTCCAATAGTCACAGGCACAGAAGCACTTATCAACGATGTAACTACATGGTTGATGGTACTTGCTCCAATCGTAGGTGGGTTACTAATTATTTACTTCTGCATACGGCGTTCTGCCGCAGATGAAATGGACCAGAAGAAATGGAATACTCGTATTATCGCGGCGGTGGTGTCTTGCATTGGCGCAATTTTAGGTGTAAGCGTCAAATAGAGGCGCCTCTGTACAGACGCGCCTCTATTTGACGCTTACTTTCCACAAATGTAACCAGCCGCATTTTTGCCGCCGCAGAAAGATAATGAACCCCATACGACCGTTTAAATGCATTCATCTTTTTGCTGATTTTATCTTTGCGCAGAAATCTTTCAAAAACTACGGGATTTTCGCGAGCTACTTTGGACGTTTCCTGTAGTACTTTAATGGTATCATACTTATCCGCCCAAAAGAGTTTCCGCAGGGCTTTTATTATTGCCCACTCGTCCTCTATAGTGTTGCTGTCCTCGTAGCCGTTCCTGTGCGGAACATCGCAATGCCAAACTGGGTATGTCCGTGGGTTGTGAAAATGTACTTCCTGCACTTCACTTTCTTTGATGTCTGTCAACTTATGTTCCAGTCTATCCAAGTCTATTTCTCTTTGTATGCTCTGCAAGTAGCCGTCCCAGAGTTCCTTTTTTATAAACAGTTCATCATCATTGGAAAGGAATCGGGTTTCTACTTCACTTACTGCCTGTCGCCTACGCTCCGAACCAAACTCGTCTATACCAAACACGTCTATTTGGTGGATTATTTCGACTGCCAACTGCGTCAGCAACTGCGACGACCTTTTTTCACTCCTACTCAAATTCCCAATTAATCTCAACACAAACCACAGTATCTGAAAAACTGGTGCAATCATGAGAAATCTGAGCCAAAAATCATCATCAACACCAACAAGTAATACGCCAACATCAGTAAGTATATCAGTAAGTATTATACCGAAAAAGAACAATACAAATGGTGCAACCGCGCAAATTCCGCACAGCACACAAATTACTGTCAGTATAGTTCCTTTCCGTTGGTGTACTTTTGCCTGTTGTCTGTACATTTCAACTTGTTGATACTTCACGTCCGCCCATGTTTTATCGTCCATAGTCTATCCGCCCTTATTTCCGTAGTGGAACACTAATGTTTAAAATGTCTGATGCCCGTGAAAATCATAGCGATATTGTGTTTGTTGCAGGCTTCTATAGAATCGTTATCTTTGACACTGCCGCCTGTTTGGATTATTACCTCTATGCCCGCTTTGGCGGCTAGTTCTACGGTATCGGGCATTGGGAAGAATGCATCTGATGCCAGAACCGCGCCGCGAGTACGTTCGCCTGCGTCGGAGATTGCAATTTTTGCCGCGCCTACTCGGTTTGTTTGGCCTGGACCTATGCCTACGGTCATGTTATCGCGGGCTATTAGGATTCCGTTTGACTTAACATACTTGACGCATGTCCATGCGAATTTCGCGGTTTTTAGTTCGTCTTCGGTTGGTTTGCGGTTGGTGGGGAAAGTCAAAGTTGCGTCGTCAAAGGAAGCAGTATCTTTTTCTTGGATTAGTAATCCGCCGCTTACTTCTGAGATTTTCTGTTCGGCTTTTTCTGGCTTTTGCGACATGTCTATTTGCAGTAGACGTAGATTTTTCTTTTTGGTTAGAATCGCCAATGCTTCTTCGGAGAAACTGGGCGCGATTATTATTTCTAGGAAGACTTCGTTTAATTGCTGGGCGCAGGGCTTGTCCACTTCGCGGTTTAGCGCGACTATGCCGCCGAAAATGGAAACTGGGTCGGCTTTGTATGCGCGTGAATATGCTTCTGCGATATTTTCGCCAATGCCTACGCCGCATGGATTTTGATGCTTTACGGCTACAGCGGCAGGCATAACAAATTCCTTCACCATGGAAAGCGTGACATCTGCATCAGCGATATTATTATATGAAAGCTCCTTACCATGAAGTTGCTTCGCGGCGATAATTGTATCGCCTTGAATGGGGTCGCTGTACAGCGCGGATTTTTGGTGCGGGTTTTCGCCATAACGAAGAGGTTGCTTTATTTCGTATGTTAGCGTTAGTTTTTCGGGGTATGGGTCTTTTGTGAAATATGCGGCAATTAATGCATCATAAGCGGCGGTATGACGAAACGCTTTTGCCGCAAGTGCTTTTTTAGTTTCGGTTTTAACGCCACCTTGGGAAATTTCTGATAAAATATTTTCGTAGTCGGCGGGGTCTACCACCACGGCAACAGATGCATGATTTTTCGCGGCGGAACGTAGCATTGATGGCCCGCCTATATCTATGTTTTCGATAATTTCTTCTTCGGTCGCGCCCGCTTTTTGGATTGTTTCCTTGAACGGATATAGATTTACTACAACAATATCAATCGTGTTAATTTTATGCGTTGCGAGAGTTTCCATATGCGTGGGGTTATCGCGAACGGCAAGGATTCCGCCGTGAATGGCAGGGTGCAAAGTCTTAACCCGCCCGTCCATGATTTCGGGGAAGCCCGTGACCTCGGAAATATTTATTGCACCTTCAACCTTTAACAATTCATAAGTACCGCCCGTGGACACGATTTCATATCCATGCGCGATTAATCCCTTTGCAAAATCCAAAATCCCTGTCTTGTCAGACACACTTATCAATGCACGTTTTTTCATTGTTGACCTCCTATGATTTTGAAAAATTATTGTTTCCTTATTTGCCTAGCTTGCGTTTTGTGCTGTGATAATACTCCACGGCGCGTAGAAATTCTTCGCGTGAAAATTCTGGCCATAGCAAGTCGGAGAAGAATAATTCGGCGTACACAGTTTGCCATGGCAGGAAGTTACTTAGACGGCGATTTTCCGCGCCACCTGTACGAATTACTAGGTCTACGTCGGGGATTCCTGCGGTGTCTAGGTAGTTGTCAAAAAATTCTTCGGTTAGGTTTTCTATTTTTAGATTGCCGCTGATTGCTTCTTCGGCAATTTTTTTTGCGGCGCGTACTATTTCGTCACGACCGCCGTAGCTTAAAGCTATTTGAACTATTAAGTTTTTGCAGTCTTTTGTGGCAGTTTCTATGTCGCGAATTATTGACATTACGCGGCTACTGAAACGGGTTCGTTCGCCTATTATTTTTATGCGAATGCCTTTTTCTACGCAACGGGCTTTTTCTTCTAGGAAGTATTTTTCCATTAGCCCGAATAGATGGCTTATTTCGCGGTCGGTGCGTTTCCAGTTTTCTGTTGAGAAAGCGTATACCGTTAGGTTTGGGATTTTTTCCTGCAAACACCAGTCGCATACATGCCCGAATGTTTCTGCTCCGCTATTATGTCCTTGGTAGAGTTCCATTTTGTGGGTCTTTGCCCAACGGCGATTGCCGTCCATTATTACGCCTATGTGTTTTAGCATTAGTACCTCCGTGTGGTTAGATAATGAACTAGCCCGCGTAATAGCGGTCTGTGGTTTTCGTCTATTGTTTCGATTAGATTTAGCGCGGATAACGACAGGCTGTTTATTTGGTCGTTGGCGTGTTGTTTCGCGCCTGTGGCTGTGAAGATTCTTCTTACGGTGGTTAGGTCGTCTTCATTGGCTTTGGGGTTGCCGTAGCTTTTGTTTAGTTCTTCGCGCTGTTGGTGGGTGGCATTTGTGTATGCATATCCGTATAGAATTGTTTGTTTTTTCTCGGCTATATCGGATAGTGCTGGTTTGCCTAGAACTTCGTCACTTTCGTAAATTCCCAGCAGGTCGTCTTTTATTTGGAAGGCCATTCCCAGCGGGAGCATTATGTCGCGTAGTAAATTGATTAGTTTTTCGTCTGCGCCGCCGCATATCGCGCCCAACATTATTGGGCCTGCAAGCGTGTACCATGCGGTTTTATACTCATAGATGCTACGCACTACTTGCGTGTATTCGTCGTAATTTTCTTCCAAGTTAATTGGGTGATAGGGCATGGAAACGTCCATTATTTCGCCCTCAAGTGTTTTTAACTGAATTGCGGAGAATAACTGAAAAACTTTCACCAGCGTCTCGGCGGGAAGCCCCGATTCCGATAGAATTTTATTCGCAAGAAATAACCCATAATCACCAATGCAAATTGCGCGGCTTGTGCCAAAATGCGGGTCGCTCTCGCTTGCATGAATGGTGGTTTTACCGCGTCGGGTGTGGCTTTTATCTATTATGTCGTCGTGAATTAAAATGGCGGTTTGAAATAACTCGTATGCTAATGCCACTGGCGCGGAAATATTTGATGTGTCGTTTGATGCGATTTTCTCGCCAAGTTTTATCATTGTGCCGCGGATTCGCTTGCCGCCTTGATTTTGATAACGAAGGTCGCGGATTGCGTCGTTTATGAATTTTTGTCCCGTTGAATTACTTAGCCAATCGTCTAGGTATTTTTCGCTTGCTGTTTCTATTTCTGTTTTTACCCGCTCTTGGAAATCTGTGAATCTTAGAAAATCTGCGATATTATCCATTGTTTCGGACGGGGCAGATGCACTGCCCACCATGCCTATTTCCCCTGCATTTGAAAATTCCATGCCTATTAACTCCTCTAATGATGATACAAAATATACGCACTTACACGCGGCTTTACATGCCTCGTTTAACTCTAGCGAGTTCGCGCTTTTTTTATCGCCTACTACTACCATTACATCAGATTGTTTTGCCAGCTCTACGGCGATAGGTATTCGCTTTGCGATTACGTCGCATAAGGTGTCAAAGATTTCTGCTGTTGGGTGTTTTGATTTTATTATTTCTACTGCGCGTTCCCACCATGCCTTCTTGCAGGTGGTTTGCGCTACTACACATATTTTTTCGGTGTCGGTAATTTGGGAAAGCGCGGCTTGTAATTCCGATTCAGTTTCTACTACGAATGACTGAGTGTATGCGCGTTCGCTATTTGCTATTTCGGGATGTTTGCGTTTTAGGCGATGAATTACATAATCCTCGCACCAGCCGAAAATTCCTAACACCTCTGGGTGTCCACTTTTGCCTACTATAATTATGCGTTTCCCCTGCGAACTTTTTTCCTCCACTATTTTGTGAATGCTTTTTACCTTTACGCAGGTGCAGTCTATTATTTCGGCGTTTTTTGCGGCTAATGCTTCGTAGACTTTTTTGCCAACCCCATGAGCGCGAATAATTACACTCGCACCAACAGACACGTCTTCCGCGCTTTCCGCTACTATAAATCCATTCTGCTTATATCGCGCCATCACATGCCGATTATTTACCAAATCACCATATAAATAAACGCTTTTGCCGCGCTTCACATTTTCTGTTTGCGCATCGGCCTTATGTACCGCTGCTTTTACTCCGTGGCAAAAGCCCGATTCTTTCATTGTTTTTACCAT
>WQVV01000141.1 GCA_009785665.1 Defluviitaleaceae bacterium | reverse complement strand
GATTTCAAATTTGCGATTTCTTCTAAGCCTTGCCAGTCTGGGATTAACCCGCGCTTCGTGGCTTCCTTCAAATACGGGGCGTAGTGCAAACTTATATCCAGAATACGATTAATCCAAACGGGGGGCTTTTTTTGTTCTCCCGCGAACTTTATGCACTCGGTTAGCATTGGCCAAAATATTGGTAGCAGGGTTATATCCTTTTCAAGTGGGCGCGAAAGTTTCGCAGGGCTTACAATAGGACTTTGCAAAAGCGTTACTGTTGTATTGCGAACCACTTGCGCGTTTATTTCGCCGCGTTTAATCAGATTTTTAAGTGCATTGATGTCGTGATAATACACATTATTGTCTTGGGCGAATAGTCCTATAAAAATCGTTAGCAATGAAGCCGTTAGCGGAGTACGTTTATTACGCGACGAATTTTTCCATTCTCTCATTTCTGTGGCAACCATGTTTTTTTGTTTTGTGTCCCAATAAAGCGTAACCCAAGTACCTCTTTGTCCAGTAAATTTGTAGGGGGCGTTTATTTCTGTGGGAGTGGCAGTGATATGGCCTTGATGTTCAATGCTGTGGTGTGAATACATTTCTGCAACGTGAAATTCTTGCTCGGGTGTTTCGGGCAAGATTAGCCTAAACAGAAATGACTTTTTTTCTTGTGCCCAGTCTACTGTGACTTTTACGCCGTCTTCGATTATTTTGCCTTCGTTGGGAGTTTTCCATATTTCATCGAAGGGTGGATTCATTTCTATTTCCTTAGCTTCTACGGGCGTTTCTTGTTGAATGGGTGGCGGTAATAGCTCTGATATTTTTTTCGCGGTAGTAACAGCGCGTGACGAACCGCCGCGTTTTGCTAAAACGCGGATATTGGGCAAATCCAAGGCGATTTTATCTGCGAGGTTGTTTTCTGTTGCGCGCTGAACCTCGGGCAGAAAAGTAGCAATAACTTCGGCGATTTCGGCTGTTCCCGCCAAAAGCCTTGGCGC
Source organism: Defluviitaleaceae bacterium (assembly GCA_009785665.1). Lineage (GTDB taxonomy): Bacteria > Bacillota > Clostridia > Lachnospirales > WQUN01 > WQVC01. The sequence goes on along the minus strand of WQVV01000141.1, from coordinate 7,144 downwards.
GGCCAACGACGCACCAATTAACTCGTCTAAAAGCGGCCACACCACCGACAAAATTCCATTACGGGCAATGTCGTCCAAAGCGGTAGCCAACGCCGCAAGATTACTTGGCGGGTCTTCCGACCAGTCCAGATATTTAACATCAGCAACATCTGGGCGAAGCAATCCGCGTTCCCAAGCTTCTTTTACTGCCCAGCTTGCATCTTCCGCCGCGTGATGAGACGGCGAACGCATAGACGCAAGAAAATTAACGGCAGCCCCTGCTGGTAAAGGCTTTGCACGTCGCGCAACTTGCCGCATTATCAACCCCTGCTCGTGGAAAGAATCGTAATTCGCGCTGATACTACGTAACGCAATATCGCCGAAACTGGGGAAAGTACTGGGGAAGGTAGCATTCTCCCATGTGTACGTGTGATTGTGAAGTCGATTGGGGAATCCCGCGAACGACACATCAACAGAAACATCTTGCCAACGATACTCCCATTTACTAGCCTCCATAGGTGGCTCTTGAAGGGGGTTATCTAAATAATTTAGCACTGCCTTTCCCGCTGTAATCGCTCTCAAATTGCGTTTCATATATTTGCCCGATTGCAATTTGATTGGTATTTTTAAGTTTTGCAAGGCTTCGCGATTTTCGGGCGTTGCGGTGTCTACATCAAGCCGCGTTAAAGCTAGAAACAAGTCTGCTTCTTGTATGTTCGTTTCCGTTTTTTTATAAAGCTCCAGCCGCGCCACCAAATCGGGAACGGTAATTGTAAGGTCAACTTTGCTTGGCATGGACAGCACGCAGGGTAGTTTTCCAAAATTAGCAGTCACTACATAATTCCTTGCATTCAAAGGAACTTGCGGGAATCTCTTAAACGAGTCATAGGCCGAATAATACTCATCAGAACCGTAATTTGACTTTTCACCCATCAGCCAACATCTAACAAAATAAAGATGCTCTGCAACGCTTCCGCGAAGCCCACTTAATGCTGCGCGTGCTTCATCAGAGTTTTGATATGCCACTGCGTTAATCATTGCGAGAAAACGCTCGTAATCTGTATCATGGGCAATTGCTGGGTGTGATACATGCATTGCGGCAAGTTCCGTTAGGTTTTCCGCCGAAACTTCGCCAAGTTCAAAATCGGGAACTTCCCACACTGGTGGGGTTTCCTGCCAAAGCCCCTCGACGCTTTCTTCCTCGTCGAAGCTTTCCACGCCTATTTTCCATTTTTCCGCCAGCTTGTTTGCAAGCGTCGAAATACTTTTATCCTTGTCCCCCGCAAAAATTGAAATCCATGGGGAAATTTCCTCCGCGTTTTCTGGGCAATCTTGCGCCAGCGCGGATTTTAACAGCAATTTTTTCGCCTTCTTCGTAGTAACAGAAAACGCCGCCAAAAGCACCTCCGTAAGCAGGCTTTTGTCGGCGTTTGCGATTAGCACTGGGGCAATGCGTTCGATTACAGCGGCATCACCCAAGGAAAGTATCGGAATCAACGCTTGAATACGCATGACAAATTCCTCGTCGCGGATTTCAAGTGCGTTCAGCGCGGAAATCCAAGCAACACGGTCGTTAGGACGCACCGCCGTGTCAAGTGCCGAAAAAATTAAATCAACAGCTTCGTCACGCGGGAAGAACTCGTGCTTTACCCCCTCTGTCAAAGTGTTTGCAAAACCCCAAGGCCCAGTTGCAGATGCTTTTAAATCTACTCCAGCCCTAATATGTTCGGGAAAACGTTGCTTTACAGTGTTCAAGTCAAGCTCAAATTCAATCGCAAGCGAATTGGCATAATGCCAATCAACACCCATTGCGGCGGCGGCACAATTTGCCCATCTGTTTAGATAATTCACATTCTGCGGTATTGCTAAATCCAATTCATTAATCAAACGCAAAAAAAATTTTGCATTCCCAGCTTTTGATTGGTAATCCTCAAATTGAAAATACTCGCCAAGTAGTGCTAAATAATCATCCGCAAACTTTAAACCACGGCTTTTGATTGCCGCAAAAAGCATATCTTTGTTTGTATGAAAGAGGGGAATAATTTCATTTGCTCTGCGTGCGGTGACACCAACACGAATTGCAAAAAGGACAAGTTTTACCTTGTAGCCCATATCAAAATAATCGTGCCATCTGTGTAATTTTTCGTCATACCCGCCCCACCAGCCGCTTTTCAACCCTGCAAGTGCATCACGTTTTTGCTCTGGTGTTCCAATCGGCAAAGTTAAAATATTTTCTGGCGAAACATCTTCCCAGCCCAGCGATTTAAAAATTTCTACAGCTATTTTTAATTTTGCGTCCATTAAAAGTCGCCCTCCTTTAATTGCACCGCTAAAATATGTTTGCATGGCCCGCGCTTGTTTAGATGCTTCAAATACCATGTGCATGTGCATTTTTCCACGTCTTGGTCGGGATTGTAGATTACGCGGTAATCCGTAGAACCAGAACGCACTAGCCATTGGTTTTCGCCTGTGTTTTTTACCATTTCTTCTTCGGCGATTTTTTGTGCCGCCGCCAAGCGGGGATTGTCTTTTAAAATTCTGTCGGGGTCGTCGGGTAGTTCTCGGTGGAAATACGCGTTGTCAAATGAATCGTAACCCAGCTTGCCCGATACCGCTAATAAAGAAAGCGCGTCTTCCGCTCTGGAAGTGTCTATATTCCAAAGTTCCGCCATACGCATCACGTCCACAGCAGATTGAAATGATAACTTCTTCCCAATTCGCTCCGAATCTTCCAGTAAATCTGGTTGCGCCAGTGATGTTAGTAACGCTCCCTCGCCAGAATACCCCTGCCACGCTTCGGCGGTAAGGCTTAGGGTTATACGACAGCAAGGTAATTCCGCCACAACCATAGCCGCGCCAGCCTCGGAATTAGCAGGCTTGTAAAATGTAATCGCAGAAATATTAGTCATAACACGTTTTAACGCACTAAGCCGATGCAACCCAGATACATAAACAGCACCCGCCGCCGCCGAACGCAGAATTTTAACCCCCATGCGCGAAGCCGTAAGCCAACCCGCTTGACTCTTTCCAGTAACAGGCGGCAACGACGCAACAAAAGCCTGCGCCTGTGTCCCTTTTAACGTAAACCCAAATTCCATACCCCTATGAATTTCTGCGGCATTACCCAGCGCACGCACCCATCTATCAGGCATTTTAACTGGGCGTTCATGTACGGGGTTTTCCATTTGAATCACACCTTCGCTTACACTGTTAAAGTGTTGCGTAGTCAAACCATCGCCGCCAATATCCACATGCAATTTGTCATTCTGCTTAACTTGCGTTAAAGCTTTTCGCAATTCCGTTCCAATATCAACATTCGTTGTGCCAAACCCAATTTCACCATCAAAACCAGACTGCAACAAGTCCAACCGCGCATAAACTCCATTACACGCAGAAAAACACTCCGCACGAAGCTTGTCCCCTTGTGCAGATAAAATCGGGTCGCGAAGCGCAACAGGTATGTATTTAAAATACCGCGTTGCCGATATATCTGCCAACACCAACAATCCCCGCGCAAGAATCTGCGGTTGCACAGCAAACCCTTTAAAAAAACTAGGCTTTTCAACAACACCCAAAGGCGTAAGCGCGGGAGCAAGCGCAAGCGCGAGACTCCCACTTTCATAACCAGACTGATAAGCAAATGCTCGCATTATAGACCTCCTTGAAGATAAAAGATTAAAAGACCTTGGGGGCGAACCTTTTCTAGTTTCTTGCCAATGATATGGAAACGCTTATATCACAATAAATCCTTCGTTAATTTACTTGCACTGGAAGCAGATAATAATATCGGGGCTATCTCGAATATTGTTCTTGCTCCTTGCTCGCCCTTTTCCGCAAGTCTGTACGCCGCACGCGCATATGACAAAAGCACCGAAGATGTAAATTCGGGGTTGGAATCCAACTTTAATGAAAATTCGATGGCTTGGTTGTTATCGTCGCCTGTTTTTCCTATATGAATCACATTTCCGCCGTGGGGTAAATTTCCGTGGTTTGCTTTCAATTCGGCTTCGGAAATAAAATGCACTGTTGTGTCGTACTCATCAAAGTAGTGCGGCATTTCTTTTATTTCTTTTTCGATGCGTCCTTTGTCGGCTTCATTGTCGGCAACTACGAAACATTCTCTTGTGTGTTTTTCTCGTGTTGTAAGTTCTGGATTTTCCCCGCTTCTAATTCGCGACATTGCCGAATCTGACGGAATGGTATATTGAATCGCATTTACAACTCCGTCAATGCCGCGGATTGCATCTGAATGCCCTTGGCTAACGCCCTTGCCCCAAAATGTAAATGTTTTTCCGCTTGGAATCACTGCGCCCATATACAACCGCATAAGCGAAAACAATCCAGGGTCCCAGCCGATTGATATAACGGAAATATTCCCGCTAGACTTGGCAGAAGCGTCCATTGCGTTAAAATATTCGGGGATTTTTGCATGGGTATCAAAGCTGTCCACCGTATTAAAAATTTTCGCGAGCGCAGGCCCTTGTACGGGTAAATCGTTCGCAGACCCGCCACATAAAACCATTACATCAACTTTGGACTTCCATTCGTTAGCGTTATCAATATGCACAACGGGTACTTTTGATTTCGTTTGAAACGCGCTCGTTCTTCTTGTAAAAACGGCAACCAATTCCATATCGGGACAATGAGCGATACCCGCTTCAACACCTCGCCCCAAATTTCCATAACCACATATACCAATTTTTATTTTGTTACTCATCTTAATTCACTCCGCTCTTTTGACTGTGTTGGAAGTAAAAATAATCGTCTGTCACACAATACAATATTTTGTATTCTGTAGTCAATCAAAAATCGCGCTACTGCTTCCCGTCGCGCCTGCGTCGTTATGAGCGTCGAAGGTTGTCAACATGCTGATATTCGCGTACAATAGTTTTATGGATAAAATATCAATAATCATACCAGTGTACAACGAAAGCGTGGGGCTACCCGCGCTATTTTCGCGTATCGCGCCATTTGCGAAAGATAGCGAAGTAATATTCGCAGACGGCGGCAGTACTGATGATACAGCGAAAATCATCACGAATAATGGTTACAAATGCCTATCCGCGCCCAAAGGACGCGCTAACCAAATGAATCACGGCGCGAAGGCGGCAAGTGGTAATGTATTATGGTTTTTACATGCAGACAGCATTCCACCTATCGACGCGCTTTCGCAAATTCGCAAAGTTCTGAGTGCAGGCAACGAAGTGGGTTGTTTTCCAATTCGTTTCAGCAGTTCGCATCCGCTTATGTTTGTGAACGCGATTTTATCTAACATGCGTGTGCGGTTGTTTAACATTGCTTTCGGCGACCAAGGCATTTTTGTAAAGGCAAGTCTTTTCAAAAAAATAGGCGGGTACGCCCAAATCCCTCTAATGGAAGACCTACAATTTTCAAAAGACGCACAAAAACTAAACCACAAAATAACCCTAACAAAAAAACACATAATCACATCTGACAGACGCTACCGCACCAACGGACGTTTACGAACCATGCTACAAATGAAAATTTTACAACACCGCTTCCGTCGCGGCGACAGTATTGAAGAAATAGCAGCAGCTTATAATTCAATGAAGTCGTAAGGAACTGTCCAAGAAAATATAAAACAAGCCAAAATTTTACATGGTCAAGCACAAAATGCAAGCAATCGGAATAAATTGTTCTAACCAAAAAAATGTAAGGGGCAATAAATGAACCTATTAGAAAAAATTCACGACCTAAAAAAGCTAAAACTAGACCTATCCGAATTAGAAAAAGAAATAAAAGACATCGAGGACACAATAAAAAAAGAAATGACAACCCGTAACGTCTCCGAGCTAATAGTAGACGTATTCAAAATTCGCTGGAAGCCATTCACCACAACCCGCATAGACACAACAGCCCTAAAAGAAGAACTCCCCGAAATAGCAGCACGCTATTCAAAGGTAACAGAAAGCCATCGTTTGACTATTACATAGGAGCGGCACAGCCGCATTTCGCCAGTTCCGTAAACAGGCTCTAACATAATCAAAAAGCCAATGTACAAGAACCCGAGTAAAAATCAAGGGTTCTGGACATTGGCTTTTTGCATTCGAGGAATAGGGCGTGTTCTCACTACAAAAATGGGAACATACTGTAATGTTATTTCGCAATCAAGTCAACAAATTTTTCATTTCGATTAAATCTACCAAAAACTCTCGAACGATAGGGGCGACTATATAACCTGCGATAGCGTTGTCAGTATCCATAGGATTGTCTAGTGTTAGAAGCACTAGAAACTGCGGGTCTTCTACTGGGAAGAAGGCGATATATGTTAGGGTGTAATTATAACTTTGTCTGTCGCCTTGAAGTGCAGTACCTGTTTTTCCGCCTATGGAAACTCCTTCGATATAGGAACGCCAGCCTGTGCCAGAAAGTTCACCAACACTAGGTTGCATTGCTACTACATAGCGCATTTCGTTACGAATAAAATTAGACGTTTCGCCAGCGATAGCGCGACGTGTAACATGCGGTAAGTTTTCGTGTACAACAATGTTTCTGTCATTTATTACTTGCGACACTATAAACGGACGCATTAGATTTCCGCCGTTTATTAATGCGGCGTAGCCATTAATCATTTGCATTGTGGTGGCTTGGAATCCCTGTCCCATAGCGGAGTTAGCCATTTCAACGGCGTGAAGCCTTGCCCATGGGTACATAACATATCTACTGGAAACGTCTGCTTCGTTTGGCAAGCCAATGCCTGTTTGCGCACCAAAGCCGAAATATCCACGATACTGATAGAATAAATCGCGCCCAAGTCCCTCATTAATATAAACCATAGCCATATTGCAAGAACGATAAAGCGAACGTCTAAGCGACAACATGCCACAACCCCAAATATTATGACACCAAACACTCTGGTCATTGATGTAGCGGCGACCTTCGCAGTAGAAAACGGAATGACTATCTATATAACCTTCCTCAAAGGCGGCGGCAATTACAAAGGGTTTGAATGTCGCGCTGGGTTCACTGCTGCGGGTGGTGTGGTAATTGCGCCACAAAGTCATAACCCGTTCTACGCGTTGCGATTCTGAAAGGCTGTCCCAAACTTCAACCAATTGCGGGCATGTGAAGTAATCGGGGTTAAAAGGGTCGGCGGTGGAGAAGTTTGGGGCTTGTGCCATTGCTAGAATTTCCCCCGTGAAAG
>WQVV01000140.1 GCA_009785665.1 Defluviitaleaceae bacterium | reverse complement strand
CACATCTATATCTTTGCTCTGTTTTCATGACTTAATTTTACCATACAATGCACAAAAGCCAATAGCTTGTTTTGGTTCAGCTATTGGCTTTTGATTTTAATGCGGCTGTGCCGCTTTTTTATTTCGGAAAGAAGAACTGGCTTCGTGACGTATGCGCAACCTATCAATACATACAATCAGCGAAAAGCGGCTATGCCGCACGCACGCTCATTCGCACGCCTAATGCTTGCGGGTTGCGAATACGTGTAGCATGGACATTGCTGTAGCTTGTTTTGTTTCGTGTGTTATGGTGCGTGGTTCTTCGTCTGCGTATACGCGACCGCATTCTTCGCACGCGACTGTGCTGCTTGATATTTCATTGAAGATAATTCCGCGACCTCCGCGACCATCTGCGGCGGCGAAACGGGCTTCGCGGTCTTGTTGTTCGCGTACATGGCTCATTACAGCCAATGCTACTTGGTTTGGGTGATTTTGCGTGGTCACTTCGCCGCCATCTTGATAGCTACGATTATTACAGGTGGCACATTCGCGTACTGTGTGAGCGTTTATATTTGGCAAGCCCGCGTCTGCTTGATAAATTATTGAATTGGAAATTACGGCGGCGGCATTTGCAATGCTGTTTCCATTTGGCGACGGCGTGTGCGTGTAGGTTGGTACTGGTGGCATATGCATGGTTATCCTCTTTCTGATACTTTTCCGCTAAAACAGTATGTGATGAATGGCGCAGTAATTTGCGAGGTGTAATTCTCGTAGTTGTAATCATAATCGTAATCGTATGTCTCGGCTTCGCCGCCGCGACCGCTTACCAATGCCACTACCAGCACAACGATAGTGACAAGTGCAATAAAGCCCAGCACAAAGGGCGCGACTTTTTTAATCAGCTTCCAACGATAGCTTTTGTATTGCTTAGAGCATTTTTTCTCTAGTAGTGCCGCGTCGTCGAAGGATTCTATTGAATCGAATTGTTTCGCTATTTTGCGATATTTGCGGGTTCGATGGAAGTAATCGGTTAGTTTATTGGTTTCGGGGCGTTCTTCTAGGGTGTCTAATTCTTTTTTGGCTTCTTTGTAGCAGGCGGCGGTGCGGCTTGCTGTGAATTTTGAGATTTCCTTTTGGCATAGTTCTGCTTGTGTGGTTGCGTCTTCGTAGTCTTTTATGGATTCAAAGCGTTTTAGCAATTCTTCGTAGTCGGCTACCATTTTGGCGTGTTGGTCTGATGTCGCTGTTTCGGATAGTTTGCGCTCGGCTAGTTGCAGCTCCGACAAACGGATTATGGATTCCATATATATTGCGCGGATTTCTTCTTTTTTGCATTCTTCGGCGCGAGTTTGACAGCGTTCTAGTTTTTCGGCGGAATCCTCGAAGGGGGTTATCATTGCGAATTTCTTGGTCAGTTCCGTGTAACCCGCAACCATCTCCCCATAAAATTTTGACGAATCACCCTTGCTTTTCTCAAGCTTTTCAAGCTGGATTGTGGCCTCACCCAGAACCTCCATTTTGCGCCCCGTGACATGCTTTCGGCATTCGGCGGCTAGGTCTTTGGAGTCGCGGTAATCTGCCAAATTCTCAAAACATACGGCAAGCCTTTCGGCTTCTTTTTCTATTGCGCGAAACTCCTCTGCTGTGGTGGTTTTACGTTTTTTTAGTTTTTCCATCTCGCCAACGCTTTGTAGGTACAGCGGCGATTTTTCGCGCCATGCGGGATATTTTTCGTTTACGATAGCCACCCACTCGTGTGCTGTTTCGCTTTCCTCCGAATGCCCGTAGTACCACAAACAACCTTCCGTGTCCGACCATTCGCCCTCCACGAAATTCACCATGTTGCCGCGTCCTTTTAGTTTATGCTCGTCTGCCTCTTTCGTGATTCGCTCCTTGGCTTCAACCAACTTCGCATGTGACGATAGCGAATACAACGACGATTCCTTCTTAGCAGGTGGTGCCGATACGGCCCAAACCTCCCCGCATAACTTACCGTTGCGGTACACATACGAATACTTCGTGTTGTTTCCGTCCTTCTCCACCTTCGTTGTATGCCCGCTTTTTTCCAAAATATCTAGCACGTCTAAGTACATTTGGTATTGCGTTTCGCTTTTAAGTGCCATTTTTTTACCTCCCCCGTCAAAAGGTGATTGTTTCGTGTTTTCAGAATATCATTCATAGGGACATTTTGCAATGAAAATGTTTAATATAGCGATTTCGTTTGAAATTGGGCTTCGTCTGTCGTCAATTCTGCGTAGAAACATTCGCAGAATTGACTCGTCCTCAGCCCATTTCAAATCGAAACGCCTATCTATACGGCAAAATGCCCCCATATTTACCTATCCTCAAGATGTTCTAATGCGAATGTTCATGATTTTCCTTGGGAGGGTTTAGACCTTCTATGGTCAAGTTATTCTTTTGGGCATAATCCCACAGGGCAGATTGCACCGCTTCCTCCGCCAAAACAGAGCAATGCGCCTTTACGGCGGGCAGACCATCTAGCGCGTCCATTACGGTTTTGTTTGTGATTGTTAGCACTTCGGGTATGGTTTTGCCCTTTACCATTTCGGTTGCCATGCTGGAGGTTGCTACCGCCGCGCCGCACCCAAAGGTTTTGAACTTTGCATCGGTAACGGTGTCATTTTCGATTTTCAGAAAGACTCGCATAATATCGCCGCATTGAACGTTGCCTACTGTTCCTATGCCGCTTGCGTCTTCCATTTCGCCCACGTTGCGGGGATTCATAAAATGTTCCATAACTTTTTCGCTGTATTCCATAGTTTGCTCCTTTTAGCTTTTTAAATAGTCATCATATAGGGGGGATAGACTGCGTAGTTTTTCTACTGCGGGGCGTAAAATTTCTATTAACTGGAAAATATCTGCGTCGGTGTTGTTCACGCCCAGCGAGAATCTTATCGCACCGTTGGAGAGTTCATGCCCAAGCCCCATTGCCATTAGCACATGCGAAGGCTCTAGCGCGCCCGACGAACATGCCGACCCAGTGGAAGCGCAACAACCCTTCATGTCTAAGTGAAGCAACAATGATTCACCCTCTATGAAACGGAATGAGATATTAACATTGCCTGCAAGTCGCCTGTCGCCACTTGCGCCGTTTAGTTGTGTATGCGGAATGTTGGTTAAAATTTCGTGAATTAGCCTGTCACGCATTGCGGTAACGCGTGGGCGTTCTGTTGGAATTTCTTCCACGGAAAGTTGCAGTGCCTTTGCCATTCCCACAATTCCTGCTACGTTTTCTGTGCCTGCGCGGCGACTTCTTTCCTGCGCGCCGCCTTGAAACATGGGCGTAATAGCTGTACCCCTTTTAACGAACAACACGCCAACGCCTTTAGGCCCGCCAAACTTATGCGCCGATAGCGACATCAACTGTACACCCATAGCATCAACATCAATAGGAATATGCCCCACCGCCTGAACCGCATCTGTATGAAGCGGAACGCCATGCTTATTTGCAATTGCGGCAAGTTGTTCAATTGGCTGTAGCGTCCCCACTTCATTATTGGCAAACATAATAGACGCTAAACAAGTATCAGGACGAATCGCGTTTTCAAAATCCTGCGGGCTTACAAAACCCTCGTGGTCAACGGGCAAATACGTCACGCTGTCCCCGATTTTCTCCAAATGCTTACACACAAACAGAATCCCATGATGCTCCGTTTGCGTAGTAATTATATGTCGTCCACGCTTAGACGCTTCCAGCACGCCCTTAATAGCCCAATTATCCGATTCAGTACCACCCGCCGTGAAAAAAATTTCCTCTGGGCGCGCATTAATTGCGTCGGCTATAACAATTCTTGCGTCGTCAATTGCGGCACGTACCTTCCGCGCTGGCGTGTAAACACTGGACGGATTATGAAAATCCTCCGATAAAAACGGCAACATTACCTCCAAGACCTGCCCTCGCAGTGGAGTAGTAGCCGCGTTGTCGAGATATAGCATAGCGCGCTCCTTTTTTTTAAAAGATTCAGACCTTGGGGGCGTTGCCCCCAATTCCCCCACAAGGGGACACAGTCCCCTTGACCCCGTTTTTTGGGGTTTTTCGTTGAGTTGGGTTATTCGGATTCTGTTCCGTTGTATATTATGAATGAAATGTTTTCTATTATTACGTCTTCTAGTGGGCGATTTCTTCTTGCTGTGTCGTGGTAGTCTGATGGGGTTGTTTCTACGTTTGCTATTTCGTCTACGACGTTCATTCCGCTTACTACATGCCCGAATACAGTATGCCCATATCTGTTTCCGAATCTATCTTCATTCCAATGCCAATCTAAATGCGGCGTTCCGCCATGCCTAATAAAATGCTCCATGCCGTAGGCGGGGTGAAGGTCTCTTACATATATATGCCGTCCGTCCGAAAATTCTGCCGCAATCTCATCTTGAACGGTTGTGATATATCTGAACAACTCCACAAAACTAGGGTCTTGAATCTGCGTGGCTTGCACAATGTAAAACTGGCTTCCAATAGTACCACCAGGCCCACTATGCGCCGTGGCCAAAGCCCCACGGAAGTGCAACAAATTAAGACTACGTTCCAGCCCAAAACCTCCGCCCCAAATGCTTTCGCCGCCAATTCCAAGCCCAAGCGGGCAACCGCCCTGCAACATAAAATCAGGAATCACACGATGAAAAATCAACCCATCATAAAACCCATTACGCGCATGTGTCTTGAAATTCTCCACGGCCAAAGGGGCTTCCTCTGGGAAAAACCGCACCGTAACATCACCAAAATTAGTATGAATAATAGCCAATTCTTCGCCAACAACAAGCGGCGTAAGTTGCAACATAACTGCTGGGTTATCCAACAACAATTCATAAATAGTACCATCAAAATACTCAACCGCACGAACAGGCTCATCTATACTCTGACTCTGTGGCGTAGGCGAGGGCGTTGGCGTAGGTTGCCCACCAGTAACAACCAATTCCCCATCACCACAGGCAACAACCGCAAGCATCAAAACAATCACAAACAAAAAAATCATTTTCTTCATAACAAAAAACCCAACTTTCCATATTTTATTCTGTCTAAGGATTATACCGCAAAACACGCGATTTTGTAAGACCTAAAGATAAAGAGATAAGACCTTGGGGGAAAACTTTTTGTGAACAAAAAGTTTTCCCCCAAACCCCCTTTCAAAAAAACTTTTTTATTTGCGCCTGCACTTGAGTGGAAATCTAACGAAGCTGTTCAGCCACAAAAAGAAGGGGTCAAGGGGACTGTGTCCCCTTGCAGGGGTTTGGGGACAGCGTCCCCAAGGTCTTAGTTAAGCTCCGCCGTCGCTATCGCGTTATCCAGTAACGGCGAAAGTCCCTCCATTAATCGTTGCTCTAGTTTTTCTATTGCCTCGGTGCTTGGCTTGTTTTCTGGATGCTTTGCTACGAAAATTGTGCAGCAGTCTTCGTAGGGGCGAATTGATATTTCGTATGTGTTTATTTTTCTGGCTATGGCGATTATGGATTGTTTGTCCATTGCTGATAGGGGGCGTAGGATTGGGAGGTTCGTGGCGGATTCTACTGCCGCTAGGCTGTGAATTGTTTGGCTTGCCACTTGACCAATTGAATCGCCTGTTACTAGGCATAGTGCATTTTCTTTTTGGGCTAGGCGGCTTGCTATGTGAAGCATTGCGCGCTTTAAGAAAAGTGTGAGTTTTTGTGCGGAAACATTGTCTTTGAGAAATAATTGGATTTCTGTGAATGGGACGGTGTAAAGTTTTACGCCGCCAGTGAACTTGGCGAGTTCTTGTGTGAGGTCATGAACCTTATCAGCGGCGCGCTCTGAAACAAACGGCGGCGAATGGAAGTACACTGCGATAATTTCCACACCGCGCCGTGCCGCAAGATACCCCGCAACGGGGCTGTCCAGCCCTCCCGATAGAAGCAAAATCCCCTTCCCCGAAGACCCATAGGGCAACCCGCCTTCCCCGCTCTCGCTGTCCACGTAAAAGTAAACATCGTTACGAATCTCCACCCACAGAATTACATCGGGCTTGTGCAAGTCCACGCGAAGTCCAAACCCTGCCTCCCAAATTTCTTCCCCAATCTGCGAGGAAATTTCCGTGGACGACATCGGATAATTCTTGTCGCTTCGCTTAGTCTCCAGCTTAAAAGATTCAACTGCCTTCCCCTTAATATACTCTCCAAAAAACTCTCGCCCTATGTGACGAAGCTGCGATATATCTCGCGCTTTCGTTTTGACAGCATAACAAAACCCAGCAATCCCAAAGATATGCCGAATCCGCGGCAGAACTAAATCAAAATCAAGGTCGCCAGACGTATTTTCAATTAGAAATCGCCCTTGTTCTCTTGATACGCGTAAGCTACCGTCGTTCACTTCTTTCAAATTAAATCGAATCGCATCAAGTAGTTGATGCTCAAAATGCGCCCGATTCCCTTTCCGCAAGGAAATCTCCCCGTACTTAACCAGCAAAACTTTTTTAATGTCCATGATTTTTCTCCATTTCGATAAACATACTACTAAAATCAATTTCTTGTGTAGCCATCAAATTAGTGTTAGCACCACGAGTTTTTGTGAAATGCCCTTCGCCCTCGCCCCGTCTGTCAAAGAGAACGACTTTCTTAGCACCAAAGTCAACCATAAATGAAAACCATTTTAGTATGTTCATACCCAAAATAATCTTGCGCGTAAACTGCGGGTGAATATCCGCTACGGTGATGCGCATTTTGCCCAAGTCTGTACCACCCAACATGAAATTATCTATAATTGTACTTGTGCCTCTGCTTTCTCCGTTGATTCCAAGGATTTTTACGGGTTGCGTTTCTTTGTACTCATACCCCAAATCGCTAAAAAGGGTTTTTGATATTGTCGTGCGATTGCACCCTGTATCAATAATTGCGTCGTATTGGACATATTGTTTACTACTATGCTGTCTTAACAACACTTTTATCGTGATTTTGTCCTTAATCACTTCAAAATCTAATTCAATTTTCCTACTCATAAATATCCTCCACATGTATTGGGCCATAACAATCCACATCTTCATCATATTCAAAAAAATCACTGAACCCTGCTATACCTACATCATCTTCATCTACTATTGATAGTGTATTACGCATCAGAACGGATAAATCTTCATGGTACGCAAGCACAATACCCGTTCCAAAATTCATACCCATTTTGTCACACTTAATTATAAAAGCGCAGTAACCATTGTATTTGCTCTTAATTTCCTCATATGTTTCACGCACGGGGTTTTCTACAAACATGTTCATTCTCCTTATCGCTTTAAAACTCTGCGCATTTGTTCCACGCTTGATACTATTATTTCTTTTACTTTTGCGGCTTCTTCTATGGTGTTTAGATGGGAGGAGCTGAATCTTACTGCCGATTGGGCGCGTTCAGGAGTAAATCCCATAGTTTCTAGTATGGAAGTCGTTTTTTTGCGGCTTCGACAAGCCGCGCCCATTGAGACATAAATGCCTTTTTCGGATAGCAGGTGTACTAAAGTTTCGCCTTTTATTCCGTCGAAACTTAGGTTTAAAATGTAGGGGGAAACGGTATTCGTGCGTGCGTTTAAATGGCAGTCGGGTAGAATTTCTGTGAGGGTGGATAATTCGGCTTTTATTGCGGCGGCGTGAGTATAATTCTTTTCACGAGTGTCGTATAGGATTTTTGCGGCGGTGGTGGTTTGTAAGATTCCCGCTAAATTTTCCGTTCCTGCACGAAGAGAAAATTCTTGGTTGCCGCCGTGCAACAACGGCGTTAAACGGATTCCACTGCGAACCACCAGCCCGCCAACTCCCGCCGCGCCGTGGATTTTATGGCCGCTGAATGAGTAAAGGTCAATGTTAGTTAGTTTTGTTGGCTCTTTGCAAAAGCCTTGAACGCCGTCTACGTGGATTATTGCTTCTGGGTTTTGTTTTTTAATCGCGGCGGCTAGTTCTGTGATGTCGTTTATGTCGCCTGTTTCGTGGGAAACTTGAGATAGACTTACTAGGGTGATTCCGCTGGATTCGATTTCAAGAGAGGAGGATATTTGCGTTTCGGCCAAACCTTGTTCTTTCGCGAAGCGTACAGCCTCTAGTATTGAAGGGTGTTCCCATGGCTGGGCGTAGATTTTTGGGGACTGTCGTTTGTAGGCTTGCGCAAAGCCGATTATGGCTAAATTATTGGATTCGGTTCCGCCTGACGTGAAAATTATTTCGTTTTCGCGGCAACCCAAAATGCCTGCTATTTCTGTGCGGGCGGAATTTAGGGCGCGTTCTGCGCGTCTTCCCAGCCCAT
>WQVV01000139.1 GCA_009785665.1 Defluviitaleaceae bacterium | reverse complement strand
CATGGTTCGTATTTTATCATATCTCTAACAAAAAGCCGATAGCGAAACGTGAGCTATCGGCTTTTGCTTTTCTATGCGGGCGGTCTTTGCCCGCTTTTTTATATAGTTTTGTTGTTTTAAAGTGGAGTTAAATTTTGATTAGGAGTGATGAGAAAGTGAAACGAGTTAGGTTTGTAACGGCTGTGTTTGTTGCGGCGATTTTTGTTGTTTTTGTTACGTCTGCTGTGTTTGCGGCGGAAGCTCCAGAGGGTAGTACTACGATTACTATTGTGCATACTAATGATATGCATGGTCGGTTGTTTCAGAGTAGTAGTGCTATTGGGCTTGATACGGTCGCGGCAATTCGTGAGGCTACGCCAAATTCAATTTTGGTAGACGCTGGCGATACAATTCATGGGTTGCCATTTGTTACATTCAATCAGGGAGTGAACGCAATTCGACTGATGAATGCCGCAGGGTATAATTTTTTTACAGCAGGTAATCATGATTTCAATTTTGGTGCGGCGCGTCTTGTGGAGCTGGAAGGTTACGCAGAATTTGAATTTCTGGCGACAAACTTGCGACGTGAACTAGAGCCGTCCATAATAACTTCGGAGTGGACAGCAGGTAGCGTTTTTGGCAATCTTGCGATTAAGGAAATTGACGGCGTAACGGTTGGATTCTTTGGGCTGGTGTATCCTAATACGCCCAGCGTCACAGGCCCTGCTGGAGTTGTTGGATTGAGATTTCTTAATCCCGTTGAGACTGCTAGAATTGCGGTTGAAATGTTGCAAGCGGCTGACGTGGACGTGATTGTAGCAATTTCACATCTTGGGTTGGACGGCGACGGCTGGGCAATGGAAGTAGCCCGCGAAAACCCTGCTATTGACGTAATTATAGACGGTCACAGTCATTCTGTTTTGGAAGCAGGTTATCGCGTTAATGATGTTCTAATTGCGCAAGCAGGCGGGCATGGTGCGTTTGTAGGCATGGTGGAAATCGTTGTATATGAAGGCGAAGTTTTATCAACAACTGCGTCGTTAATAGACCGCGCCGCGTCGGAAGCCTTTACACCCGTCGCAGAAGTCACCGTTCTAATCGAAGAGATGCAAGATGCCTTGGGCGAAGTTCTAAACGAAGTTGTAGCGTACAGTCCAATAACTCTTTTTGGTGACGACCCCGAGCATCGCCCTGCGTTGCGTTCGTCGGAAGTACCCATCGGGAATCTAATCGCAGATGCAAAACGCTGGGCAATGGACGCAGACCTTGCTATTGTGAATAGCGGAGGTATTCGTTATCACATTCACGCGGGTGATGTCACCAAGGGTGATATTATTACGGTTTTGGCATTTTTCAACTATGCCGTAGTTGTGGAAATTACCGCCGCGCAATTATGGGAAGCCATGGAAATTGGCGTTTCCGCGCTTGGACACGGACGCTTCCCACAAGTATCGGGATTCTCATATGTGTTTGATTCCAACGCCGACGCAGGCAATCGAATCACCAGCATAACTGTAAACGGTACAAACCTAAACCGCAACGACACAACAACTACCTTCTCCTTAGTAATCAACGACTTCACAGCAGTAGGCGGCGACGATTTTACCACATTCGTAGGCTTGCCCGTACTACGCGAAGGCGGCACAATTGATGAACTGCTAATTGAATACATGGCAACCTTCGATATAAGCAACACAAGAATAGAAGGCAGAATCATCAATGCTCCAGCCGAAGAAACTCGCCCACTAGATGAAATAAATCGCCGATATGTAAATGGCGTACCCTTCGTACCAATCCGCGCCACCGCAGAAGCCTATGGCGCAATAGTACAATGGGACGAAACAACCCGCATTGTCACAATAATCCTAAACAACAACACCATAACAATAGACGACCCCAATCAATTCCTAGATGGAGAAATATCTCGCGTCTTCGTAACCTACGAATACGCAGCAGAACTTTTTAACAGGTAATAGTAAGTATTGACAGAATTGTTGAGTTATGTAACAATTCGGAGTAAGCAGGCGGCCTGCTTATTTCGCTATAATATAGAACTCGCAATATTTTAATATAGGCGGCTGTTCTCTGCGTTTGCGGTGCAGGGGACAACCGCCTTTTGTGTCCCCAAAATAAAACATAGGGAGATGGAAAAATGAAAAAGTTTTTCAAAGTTGTACCCGTTTTATTACTTATTATTGCGTTACTGGTCGCGTGTGGCAGTGGCGGTGCTACCACAGGTGAGATACCACCCCCGCCTCCAAGAGCAACTTTACCCCCTACTGCACCAACACCCACACCAGCTCCTGCCACAGGCGGCGGAGCAACAGATACACCTGCGGTAGACGTTATCACACTTTCATTTTCGCATAACACAAACACAGGGCATCCGCGAGGTTATATGGTTGAAAGATTTGCGGAATTGGTTGCGGCACGTTCCGACGGGCGACTTGTTATCAACATATTCCCCAACTCGCAGTTGGGTAGTGATGGCGAAGTTGTAGAGCAAGTTATGCAAGGCACTATCGACATTGCTTCAATATTTTCCCCAAACGTGACGAGTGTTGTCCCTGAACTGGCACTCTTTGACTTGCCATACCTTTTCTTCACAATGGAGCAAGCACATAACGCCTTGGACGGTACGCTTGGCGATTATCTTTCTGATGCTATGGCGGAACAAGACCTTGTTAGCCTTGGTTATTTAACGTCTGGGTTTAAAGATTTCACAAATAATGTTCGACCAATCTATTCTGTTCAAGATTTGGACGGCTTGCGAATGAGAGTTAGCCAAAGCCATTTCCTTGTTGCGCAGTTCCAAGCAATGAACGCGGGTGGTATTTCAATTCCATGGGGCGAGGTTTATGGCGCGTTTGCGGCTGGTTTGGCAGACGGGCAGGAAAACCCCCTTGCCACTATTGTTGCCGCCAGCATCTATGAAGTTCAAGATTATATAACCATCAGCAATCATGGTTTTACAGTATATCCGATTTTTATGTCCACAGAAGTTTACAACCAATTGCCAGCAGATTTACGCGTGATTTTGCGCGAATCCATTGCAGAAATTCAGCCACGCCAATGGAATATGATTGTAGAAGTCGCCGACGGGCATTTGGAGTATTTGTATTCTACAGGTGCAAATATCAACTATTTGAGCGACGCGGCACGGCAGGATTTTAGGGCTTTCATGCAAGTTATCTATGATGAATTTGCAGAATTGCCAAACGGCGCGGAGTTGCTTTCTGTCGTGGGCAGGTATGTCAGCTAACAATAGGAGGAATTACTGTGAATTTTCGTACAATCGGAATCAAATTACTGTTGGTTTCTCTTGTTAGCATTGTTTTGATGTCTTTGGCGTTTATCTTGCTTATGCTGAATGGTTCGCGTCAAATAAGCTACCAACTTAGCCGACAACATATGGAAATATCGGTATACTCGGTTGACAATATGATTTCGCAAATCAAGGACAACACGCTTATGACTGCAAGCCAATTTGCAAACAACACGGCTATTGCCACAGGAGTGCAAACAAACAATGCGGCGGCAGTTCTTTCGCAAATTAACGCAACAATGTCACAGCAAGGGGTGTACGAATCATCATATATAGTTATCGTAACAGATAGATTCGGGAGGGTTATTGCCCGCTACCATAACGATACCGCTGGTGATGATGTTTCCCATTTCCCCGTAGTGACATTTGCCCTTAACAATATGCCAATGTCCGATATTGAGTTTCATTGGGAAACTCCGTTAAGTATCGTTTCCGCCGCGCCGATAATCGGTTTTGGCGGGAGTGTGCTTGGTGTGGTTGTTGTGGGATATGATATGGGTTCGGAAAGTTTCGTCAACACTTTGAAAGCCACAACGGGCGCGGAAATTGCTGTTTTTGCCCATGATACAAGTATTGCTACAACATTTGGGGCAGGCAGCCCATTTGATGAAGGTTCTCGGATTCAACAGTCTGTGGGCTACCCAGTTCTTGCACACAGAAATTATATTTACGTACCGCAAACAATACTTGGTCAGTCATTCCTTTCCTACTACGCACCCATCATGGACGGCGACGGCCAGATTATAGGGCTTTTGTTCATGGGGCAAAATCTTTCTGCTGCGCGTCAAGCCGAGAGGTTTATGATGATTGTAACCATTATTGCCGCAATTGTTATCGCGGGGGCGGCACTTCTTATTAGTAGCTGGCTTAACAATAGAATGATTGTACAGCCAGTTAAGCGAATTTCTCGCGACCTTACCCAGCTTTCAAAGGGCAATATCAATATCAACAGGACGAGTAATATTTCAAATGATGAGATTGGCGCGTTGACCTCTGATGTGTTTGACCTTGTGGATATTGTAAGGTCTATGGTAGATGACCTCACGAAACTAGACCATGAATACAATGTAGTTGGGGACATTGATTACAGAATTGACAGCAAAAAATATGAAAACTCCTTCAAAGAAATGATGGACGGGGTGAACAATATCCCAGAAAATAGCGTTCGCGATATTCTGGCGTTGCTTGATGCTCTTGGCGAGATAAACAATGGAAATTTCGACCTCACTGTTAAAGACCTATCTGGAAAGAAAATGGTTCTGCCTAATGCGGTACGTGCTACCATTGTCAACTTGCAAGGTGTAAGCAGTGAAGTTAATGCAATGATTGAGGCGGCAGTGGTTAAAGGCGACCTTAATTTCCACGTTGATGAAGCCAAGTACAAAGGCGATTGGCGTAAGATTATGGCGGGGCTTAATAGTATCGCCAAAGCCGTGGATAAACCACTCCAAGTAATAAAAATTTCTTTTGACGAAATAAAAGCAGGTAGATTTGATTTAGCCGCGCTTGATAAAAAGATTAGAGATATGGGGTACGAGCCAAACGCACAAAGCTATAACGGCGTGTTTAGAGATACCATGATGGCGATAGATACCACAGTGCTGGATATTTCGTCTTACATCAATGAACTTGAACAAATATTAGCTCAAATGGCAGAGGGCGATTTGCGTTATAAAATTGAGCGTGATTACGTTGGGTCTTTTGATTTAATCAAACGCTCTGTCAATAACATCAACAATACCCTGCACAAAACTTTGTCGGAAATTTCTATTACCGCAGACCAAGTGTTGTCTGGAGTGGCGCAAATTTCCACCAGTGCCGCTGATTTGGCAAGTGGCGCGCAACAGCAAGCAAGTTCTATACAAGAACTTAACGCCACCATAGACATGATTAGCCAACAAACCAGACAAAACGCAGATAGCGCGTCTACAGCTACAACTCTTTCTGAAAAATCTGCGTCCGATGCAAAAGAAGGTAATGGCGCAATGAACCAGACCATGGAAGCAATGACGCAAATAAAAGAAGCGTCGGGCAACATATCCAAAATTATTAAAACGATTCAGGATATTGCTTTCCAAACGAATTTGCTCGCGCTTAACGCTTCGGTGGAAGCCGCCCGCGCAGGCGAACACGGCAGAGGGTTCGCCGTTGTGGCAGACGAAGTACGCAACCTAGCAGGGCGAAGCCAAGAAGCCGCCAACGAAACAACAACGCTAATACAAGATTCTATCAACCGCGTTGAAATTGGCTCAAAAATTGCAGAATCTACATCTGTTTCGCTGGATGCCATTGTTGCAAGCTCCAGTGAGGTGCTGGAGATTATAGACAGCATTTCCACTGCATCGCAATTACAGGCAGACGCGATTAGTCAAGTTGGTGGCGGTCTTGAACAAATATCTATAGTAACTCAAAGTAATTCGGCAGTTTCCGAAGAAACCGCCACAGCCGCCGCAGAATTAAATTCCCAAGCCGAAGTTTTACAGCAGTTGGTAACATTTTTTAAATTGTAGCGAGCGGCATAGCCGCATTTCGCCGATGATATGTATTGGTAAGCCACACATACGTCACGAAGCCATGAACAGTTTCCTAGTATATGAAAAAAGAGCGACTATCATTTCTGATTGTTCGCTTTTTTATTGGCGACGCTTACAGTGTTCGATTCATAAAATTCATGTGCTTTAGTGGTATAATGGAATTAAGAAATTGGGGAGTGTTGACAGAATCATACGTTACATGATGTAATAATCGAAAAGGGGAGATTGCAATGGGGATAAAGTGTAAAAAGTGTGATTCAAGCAACTTTGTAAAATTTAGGTTAAAAGGGAGCGAAAGCATAAAAATATTTAAGGTAGAAAGGATTTTGACATGAGTAAAGTTCTGATAATAGGAAGCGGCGGGCGAGAACATGCGTTAGTGTGGAAGTTGGCGCAATCGTCGCGTGTGGATAAGATTTTTGTTGCGAATGGAAATCTCGGCATGGAAGGGCTTGCGGAATGCGTAGACCTCGCAATAACGGATTTTGCTGGGCTTGCGGAATTTGCCAAGACGGAAGGGGTCGCGCTGACTATCGTTGGGCCAGAAGTTCCGTTGGTTGATGGCATTGTGGATTTCTTTGAGGCGGAAGGATTGTCTGTGTTTGGGCCTCGTGCTAACGCCGCGGTTATTGAGGGCAGTAAATCCTTCGCTAAGGAACTTATGAAGAAGTACGCGATTCCAACGGCGGCATACGAAGTTTTTACGGATTACGTTTCGGCGGTGGAGTATATCAAAACGCAAAAGCCCCCGTTTGTATTGAAAGCAGATGGTTTGGCGCAAGGTAAGGGCGTAGTGATTGCGGCAACGCACGAAGAAGCAGAAGCCGCACTTTCTGAAATGCTGGAAAGCGCGTGTTTTGGAGACGCAGGAAAAACCGTGGTCATTGAGGAATTTCTTGATGGCGTAGAGTTTTCATATATGGCGTTTGTTAATGGCGCGAAGGTTTTCCCAATGGTAATAGCGAAAGACCACAAGCGCGCCTACGACGGAGACGAAGGCCCAAACACAGGCGGAATGGGCGCGTATTCGCCAGTGCCGCAAATAAGCGAGGAAATGCTTGAAGCGGCGCGAAGGGAAATTTTAATTCCAACGGCGGAAGCTATGGTGAAGGAAGGTCGCTCATTTACGGGGATATTGTATGCAGGGTTAATTGCGACAGCAGATGGCGCGAAGGTAATAGAGTTTAACGCCCGTTTCGGCGACCCTGAAACGGAAGTTGTTCTACCTCGCTTGGAAAGCGATTTATTTTCGGTAATAATGGACATTTTGGCAGGAGAATCGCCAACGCTTGAATGGAGCAACGAAAGCGTTTTAGGAATAATCCTCGCGTCTAAAGGTTATCCGAATAAGTACGAAACAGGCTTCCCAATAACAGGGCTGAACGACCTTGAAAAGGAAATCATGCTATTCCACTGTGGCACGGATAAATCTGAAAATGGCGAGTTTGTTACAAAAGGCGGAAGGGTGTTATTAGCGGCGTGCAAGGGCGAGACTTTGGAAGCCGCACGAAACGCGCTATATTCCGCCGTGCCAAAAATCAAATGTGAGAATCTATTCTACCGTACAGACATTGGGGGCGACTTATGAAGCTAATTTTTCAAGGCAAAACAAAGGACGTATATGAAAACGAAAACGGCACATTAACCCTAAAACTAAAAGATGATGCAACAGGAAAAGACGGAGTATTCGACCCAGGGGAAAATGCAGTTGGGTTAAGCATAGAAGGTTTAGGGCGCGAGTCTCTAAGAATGTCTGCGTATTATTTTGAGAAAATGACGGCGCATGGTATTCCCAATCATTATATCTCCAGCGATTTTGACGCGGCAACCATGGACGTACTTCCCGCAGAAAAATTCGGGCATGGTTTGGAATTTGTATGCCGCCTAAAAGCCGACGGAAGCTTCCTACGACGCTACGGCGCGTACACAACCCACGGAGCAAATTTAAACTACTTAGTAGAAGCAACCCTAAAAGATGACGAAAGAAAAGACCCTCCTATCACAAAAGACGCATTATCCGCGCTAAAAATCCAAACGCCAGAAGAATACGACATCTGCGCGGAACTAACCCAAAAAATCGCAAAAATCATAGCGGAAGACCTCGCAAGCAAAGGGCTAGATTTATTCGACCTAAAGGTGGAGTTTGGCAAAAACGCAAACGGCGAAGTCATTCTAAAAGACGAACTTTCCGCAGGAATAATGCGCGTGTACAAAAATGGCAAAATAATACCACCAATGGAACTTGGTGCGTTGATTTTATACAGGGTTGAACGTTGAACTTGGAAAAAAATATGATATAATAGACCTGTCCGACAACTAACGAACGCATCTAAAATTGTATAAGCTTGCAATTAATTTAACCCTAAGCAAGCCTCGTTTACCTTTGCCGCGATAAGTTTCTTTGCAAATTCTGAAGATTT
>WQVV01000138.1 GCA_009785665.1 Defluviitaleaceae bacterium | reverse complement strand
CGGCCTTCGTGAATTGTGATTTTTACTGTTGTGTCAGCGTGAGGGGAATTGCTGGCTTCGTGACGTTTGTGCGGCTTAGAATGCATGTCGTCGGCGAAAAGCGGCTGTGTCGCCTGTGCCGTCGCTATTTTGCAGGGTGCGGTGCGGCGGCCTTCTATGGTTATTCCTGTGCGGAAGGCTTGTAATGCGGCTGGTGTTGGCTTACCGTGGATTACTGCGATATAGGTTTTGTTTACTTCGTTGCTTGGGTGCATTAGGGTGTTTGCCCAGTCGCCGTCGTTGGTTAGTAGAATTAAACCGCTTGTTTCGTAGTCTAGTCGCCCTACTGGGAATAATCGCACGTCTCGCGGAACATAATCCATCACCGTTGCTCGCCCGAATTGGTCTGATACCGTGGTGACTACCTTTTCGGGCTTGTGTAGCATTATATATTTTTTCTTCGACGCGGCGGCAAGCGGTACGCCATCTACTGTTATTTCGTCTGATGCTGTTGCCTTCGCGCCAAGTTCTGTTACAACCTTGCCATTCACGCGCACGCGTCCTGCTGATATTAGTTCTTCTGCTTTTCGCCGCGACGCTACACCTGCGTTTGCTAAAAGTTTTTGTAATCGCATTTCCAAGTGATTGCCTGCTTTCTATTGCAGAAATTGAGTTTGTTGTACATCAAGAATACCATATTTGCCATTGTAACGCGCAAACACGGTGGCTCTGTTGATATTAACGATAGAGTCGAACACAAATGGTGCGACGATATTTCCCCTATAGTCAATTAGACCGTAGTTGCCGTTGTAGACTGCGATTGCGGTTTGGTTGTCTATAATGAGGACTCTGTCGAATATAAATGGCGCGGTTTCGTTGCCGTTTATGTCTACTATGCCCCATTTGCCGTTCATTCGCATTGAGATTATTTGGCGTGGATTTCTCCACCTGTAGTTAGTGATGTCTACCGAATAAATGTAACCACCATCAAATATAAAATCCGTGACAAATTCGCCATTGTACATAACTGCAAAACTTCCCAAAAATGCTTCGCTGGTTAATTGCCAAGGGTAATGTCCGTGTTCAGATTTAAACCACTCGTCGTTCTCCGAATATCTGCGTTGGCTGAAATCTACAAGTTGCACGTAGTTAAGCCGATTGGCAATACTCGAACGCCATATATTAAGCTCTGTAATTTCACTAAACGGACGCATACCTTCTGGGCTATGCATACAAAAATAATGCAAAGGCACTCCAAATAAATCGCGTTCACGGTCATATACAAGGACAGCGATATTTGGCCCGCCATGCCCTCCGTGATTGTAACCTATTAAAAGCCCTGTTACTGGGTCAATTTCTTCGCCGTGAAACCGTTCGCTAAAAAACACACCACAGATACAAAAATATATTCGCGTGTACTCCAGTGTAGGCGGCACTTTCCATACAAGCCCCAATTCGTCTGGGGGAAGGATTTGCGGCTCGGGTTCTTCTTCTTTCTCGTCGTCCTCTTCTTCACCCGATTCGTTGGGGGTGAAGATTTGGTGTTCTTCGGCTTCGTATTCTTCGTTTTCTTCCTCTTCGTCACCCAATTCGCTGGGGTTGAAGATTGGGGCTTCGAGTGCTTCATCTTCTTTGGGTGTGCTTTCCTCGATTAATTCGGGTAATTCCATTGTGTCCAACGCCTCGGCGGTAATTGTTTCGGCTTCTGATGGCATTTTGATTCCTTCCGCGCTTTCGTATGCACATGATGATAACAAAAATATAATCACCATCACTGTAAGCAATTTTTTCATTGCATCACGCCAACTTAAAACATTTCTGTTTTTAGCCATTCTTCCACCTCCTAGCGTGACAAATTATAATAAGTTTGTCGTACATCAAGAATGCCGTATTTGCCATTGTAGCGCGCAAACACAGTGTCGGTGTCTATGTTGATGATGCGGTCGAACACAAACGGCGCGAGAATATTTCCTTGGAAATCAATCAGACCGTAGTTTCCGTTGTAGACCGCAATTGCGGTTTGGTTGTCTATAACGAGGATTCTGTCGAATATAAATGGTGCGGTTTCGTTGCCGTTTAGGTCTACTATGCCCCATTTGCCGTTCATGCGCATTGAGATTATTTGGCTCGAACTTCTCCACAAATAGTTAGAGATACCTACCCTATAAATGTAACCACCATCAAATATAAAATCCGTGACAAATTCGCCATTGTACATAACCGCAAAACTTCCCAAAAATGCCTCGCTGGTTAATTGCCATGGGTAATGTCCGTGAGCAGATTTAAACCACTCGTCGTCATCCCAATATTCGCGCCTGCTGGAATCTACGGCTTGCACATAGTTAAGGCGACCAGCAATAGCCCAATCCAGCCGTCCACGCTCTGCAATTTCTTCAAACGGATGCATACCATCTGCACCATGTAAACCCCAGTAATGCCCAGTCTCTCCAAATAAATTACGCTCGCGGTCGTACACAAGCCGAATGATACCCAACCCGCAATGCCCTCCATGATTGTAACCTATTAAAAGCCCTGTTACGGGGTCAACTTCTTCGCCGTCTATCCATTCGTTGAAGAACATGCCACAGCAACAAAAGTGTATTCGCGTGTACTCCAGTGTAGGTGGAACTCGCCATACAAACCCCGATTCGTCTGGGGTGAAGATTTGGGCTTCGGGTGCTTCATCTTCTTTGGGTGTGCTTTCCTCGATTAATTCGGGTAATTCCATTGTGTCCAACGTCTCGGCGGTAATTGTTTCGGATTCCAGTGGCATTTCGATTTCTTCAACAATTCCCTCCGCGCCTTCGTATGCACACGATGATAACAAAAATATAGTCACCATTACTGCAAGCAATTTTTTCATTGCATCACGCCAACTTAAAACATTTCTGTTTTTAGCCATTCTTCCACCTCCTATTGTGACAAATTATAAGATAGTAACTTGATGAAATCAAGCGTGGTAAAACAAATGACAATGTCAACATTGCAATCCACAAATAACATGACGATTTAAGCAAGGTAATTATGTAATAGCCGCGCCAAAAGTGTTATTCTATTGATGTTGCAAATTAGCGCAACAACCAACTCCTCCTAGGCACTCAAGAAATTCAAAATCAATGTCAAGCGGCTCAATAAAGCCATTTTCAAGAAGGAGCAAATACACTTTGCGAGATGAGAATGAAATCGGAATACCGCACATACAAGCCTCAAAATGCAATGTGAACTCATTTTCATTTT
Organism: Defluviitaleaceae bacterium; assembly: GCA_009785665.1. Lineage (GTDB taxonomy): Bacteria > Bacillota > Clostridia > Lachnospirales > WQUN01 > WQVC01. Next base: position 5,044 of record WQVV01000138.1, on the reverse strand, counting down.
GCCACACGTCCAATGATACACATTCTGAAAACTGGTATGGTAGGTCTGCTGTCAACTGTGTTATCTGTGCGGGTGAGAAATATATAGGAGCAATAGCATTTGTTCCATGTATAAACGAATGAAAATAAGTCACAATATTTACTCTATTTAGACCAAACCACGTTATATTCTCTATATCCATCCACGTTGTAGAGATTAACCCTATGTTTGGGCATCTTGTATCATATACTCCGCTAACCCACAGGAAGCCGCCTAGTCTACGTTGCAATTCAATAAATTCAACGTCCTCTACATTTTCGCCACGTACTATAACAATCGCCCTGCCGTAGTATCGTCGCGCAGTGTTGGAAGTTATTACAGTTCTCGAATTACCAAAAAGCACTCCAGCGCGAAGATATGCCAACGGATAAGCAGTAACACGCGCAAGCACTATCACAGCCAATATACATAATATTATGATTTTTGGGTTTTTATAAAAGGACATTCTTAACAGCCCCCTACATTTTGTACGATAATTTCGAGTGTGTTTCACGATTCTAAAAGCCAGTATTCGTTTGTATGTATCAAGCGTCGATTCACGTCGCAATATGTTTTTCTATCATATTTAACGCTTGACTGTCAAGTTACTATTGAAGTTATCTAAGAAAATATGCTACAATTGCCAAAAGACGGCACTTTATGCTAAGCGATACTTTTCTACTTAAAACGATTTGGAAAAAGTGTGAGTAAAAAATAGCTGTTTGCGTATGCGGGGGAGGTAAATAATGACGCTAAAGACACGGATTGTGGGCGGATTATTTTGTATATTTATGTTTGCGGTAATTTTGGGGGTATTTAATTTTTATACGACACAACGAACGCAAAACATGTCGTGGGAGTTGGATGTTTTGGTGGCGTTGGACGCGTCAATTAATGCGGTGTTGGAAGACACGCATGTTTGGCGATATGAATTGGTGTCTGCCATTGTGTTTAACGAGGAGTTTACTAATTCGTTGGAAGTGGAATACAGTGCGTTTGGGGCGTGGCTTGCCAGCCCGAATGCTACATGGATTCCCGACCCACAAATTGAGCATTACATTAGTCTTTTGGAAGTGGCAAACGAGGAAATGCACCGCGCCACATTGGAATTAATTCTTGCGCAACGCGAAGGGCTAATAAATGCTACCATTCTTGCGGTTGATTTAGACCAGCGCGTGTTACCACTTGCGGCGGATTCTGTATTGTATTTACAGGGGCTTAGTGGGCGTTATCGGGAATTGGTTGCAGAACAATCATATGCTGCGTGGGATATGCAACGCCGTTCTACGCAAGTTACAATAGCAATTTGCCTAGTGGCGGTTGTGCTTTTTGTGGTTCTTAGTATAGTAATAACTCGCGGAATTATGAAGCCAATTAAGCGTATTGCAAACGCCGTTTCTGATGTGGCGGCGGGGCATGTAAATGTAAATCTTTCTCATGGTGTGAATGACGAAATTGGAATGTTATCCCGCGACGTGTCCAACTTGGTGGACGTAATCCGAAACATCGTAAACGATATGACCAGCATGAGACATAATGTATACAAGCTTGGCAATTGGGATTATCGAATTGACGAAAGCAAATATCAAAACTCGTACAAAGAAGTTGTGGAAGGCGTAAACGCAATCATACATGAAGAGTCCGACAATGTGAAAGATATACTAAACGTACTAACCCGCATAGGCAATGGCGATTTTGACATAGAAGTACCCGACATGGTGGGCGATTTTAATATGCAACCGATTGCAATTCGTGCGGTAACAGCGAATCTGAACGAGATTTACGACTCTGCCGTAATGCTGGCAAGAAACGCCGCCAACGGAAATTTCGACGTAGAAGTAGACGCAAGCAAGTTCAATGGAAAATGGCAAAAGCTTGTGCAAACATTGAATTACCTAATGGAAGCCGTTGCCAAACCCCTAGACCAAATAGAGCAAAACATGGTGCTAATGTCGCAAGGAAGCTTTAACACATTAGACGGCAATTTCAAAGGGCGGTTCGACGCAGTAAAAACGGCGTGCAATCGCACAAACGAAACTACAATGTCATACATCAACGAAATTGCGGAAGTGCTAGACCGCGTAGCAAAAGGCGATTTAACCGTTTCCGTACAGCGCGACTACATTGGCAATTACCTGCCCATTAAGGAAGCACTTATCGGGATTTTGGATTCGCTTAGTCATGCAATTTCGGGGATTCGTTCGGCCTCCGACCAAGTGTATTCTGGAGCGCAGCAGATTTCGCAAAGTGCGTCCGACCTTGCAACGGGCGCGCAGGAGCAAGCCAGTTCCGTAGAAGAACTAAACGCCACAATAGACATGATTAACACGCAAACCCGCAAAAACGCCGACAGCGCGAACACCGCAACCGAGCTTTCCGCAAAATCAACAACCAACGCTGAAAGCGGCAACGAGGCCATGAAACACATGCTGGACGCAATGTCGCAAATAAAAGAATCTTCTTCAAACATTTCCAAAATAATCAAGGTAATCCAAGATATTGCGTTCCAAACAAATCTACTCGCGCTTAACGCCGCCGTTGAAGCCGCCCGCGCTGGCGAACACGGCAAAGGATTTAGCGTGGTAGCAGAGGAAGTTCGTAACCTAGCGGCAAGAAGCCAACAATCAGCAGTGGAAACAACCGATTTAATCGCACAATCCATAAACCGCGTAGACGCAGGTTCGACCATTGCAGAAGACACTTCAACGTCACTGGACGTAATAGTGCAAAACGCTTCCAGTGTGCGAGAAATAATAAGTCAAATAGCCGTAGCATCACAAGAACAAGCAGAAGCAATAGAACAAGTTGTAAATGGGCTGGTACAAATTTCTCGTGTGGTACAAAGCAATTCTGCCGCGTCGGAACAAACCGCCGCCGCATCGCAGGAACTTAATTCGCAAGCCGAAATGCTTCAACAATTAGTAGCGTATTTCACGCTTAAATAGGGGGTTATCATGAAAAAAGTTCTGGTTATTCTAGCCGTAACAAGCTTGTTGCTAATCCTAGCAAGTTGCGCAACCGTGCGCGACCGTGGCGAGCTTCCCCAAATAATTCGCTTAGACCGCGAAGTAGTAGCCGAAGCATCACGGATAGCATCATTACCCACAGGCGAAACAGCAACAATCAGCATAGTAGATGACACAACATTTTCCGTAAACGAAGATGGCGCGATTGTATTTCATGTAGCCCATATGTATGACACTTCGCATTCATTGCACACAGGGCTTTTAATCTTCGCAGAGCAGGTAGAAACTCGTTCCAACGGAACTCTTTTGGCGGAAATCCACGGCAATGCGATAATAGGCTCAGACACCGCGCTAGTAAACATGGTAAACGAGGGCGAACTAGATGCCGCCATAATCACAATATGGGGCGTGTGGCACCCCTTCACTGCGTTGGCAAATTTTGATTCTTTGCCATTTGTGTTCACCAACTATGAAGAAGCTTGGGCCGCCTACGAAGGCACTTTGGGCGAATGGGTTGCCGAAAACGTAATAGAACCCCACGGCGCGAAATCACTAGGTTTTTGGACAAATGGTATGCGTCATTTTACCAACAATGTCCGTCCAATCTACACCCCCGCCAACATGAACGGACTAAACATGCGCAGTCCCCAAATAGCAACCCACCTAGAAGTATACGAAGCCTTGGGCGCGACCAGCACCAGCATTCCCTTTGACCAGCTTTTCACAGCCCTAGCCGCCGACACCATAGACGGCCAAGACAACCCGATAGGAACAATTCACGCTTCACGTCTTTTCGAGGTGCAACAATATCTATCACTAAGTAATCATATGTACTCCGCCGCGCCGTTCATAGTTTCCACAAACTTCTGGAACTCCCTATCCCAAGAACAGCAGTGGATTCTGCAAGAAAGCAGCCTTTACGCCGCCCGTGAACAAGGCGAACTAGCACGCACAATGGAAGAACACCAACTAAGAGAAATCCGCGCCGCTGGCGTAGAAGTAAACAACATAGCCATATACGAGTTCATACCAGTAATAACCCCAATCTGGGAAGACCACATAAGCCGCTTCGGCAACGATTTCATAACAATAGCAAGCCGCTACATTGCAGACCCAATGGCTCTAGCACACTACTACAGCAGGCCCGCTGCTTTTCAGAGATAATTTTCAGCGATAATAGATAGCCAAATAAAGCCATGTCTTTGCCTAGACGTGGCTTTATTTGACTATTACCTTTTAACATTGATTATGGGCCGCTAATTTTCCATACATAAACATCAATTAATTTTCATCCTCATCGAATGCCCAAAAAACTGTTACATCTGTAATGAGAAGAAAAAACAGCCCAAGTAAAGAACGGTATCTACCCATATAAGCACTTACGTGCATATCCCCAATAACAGGAATATCTGGTTGACCGTTCAACGAAGACCACCCGCTACGCGGAACAGAACGAACACGATACCCACTTTCAAAATTAATGCCAACCCTCTAATCGTCCCTACTTCTAGCGACTTCAATTACATCGTCTATACTCGTCCCAATTGGTGTCATTCTCAAAATATAATCCCTTAGCATCCCTTCTGGTCTTTGCATGGGATTAATCACCATAGGTATAGCAATCAACAATATTACAGTCACTAACAAAAATCTTATGCTTTCCAATGAAAAACGCCTCCAAAAACAAGTAAACTTACCCTCGACATTCGCACCATCTCCTATACTATAGCTTTTCGCTTACGCAAAGCCTGCAAGTTGTTGAAGCTTTAAAAGGTGATAAGGGGAAACCTTTGCGCTCAAAGACTTCCCCTATACCCTTACAACTGAAACGCTAAGAACACTCGCACGAAAGATACCTAATTAGGGCGTGTTCACACTACGGAAATGGTACGATTTTTGCGGTAATTTTGTACTAATCAAGGGTAAGCGTCAAATAAAGGTGAGTTTCGCGTCGCGTCCTAGAATGTAGTCGTTTCCGTAGTGGGAACACGCCCTAAATTGAGTTACATATCCATTCAAACTGTAACTGATGACAAGTCAAAGATGTAATGGACTAAATG
>WQVV01000137.1 GCA_009785665.1 Defluviitaleaceae bacterium | reverse complement strand
TAGGTAGGGTTGGTTAAACCAGATTAGTTCCAGAGTTCCTGTTTTGTCTTTTATTATTACTTTTGTTACGGCGAAACTTCCTGCGCTCGCTCCGTTTGTACCGCCTTTGCGTTGTAGGTTTGCTGATTCTGGGTCGTGGGCTACTGTGCCGCGAATTGTGTTTACTGCGTCGGGAGTTAGTTCTGCAATTGTTTTTACGTTGCTACGGTCGTCGTAGTCGCGGGGGAAGTAGTTTAGCAGGTCGGTTACTGTGAAAATCCCAGCAGATTGCAAAGCGTGGGTACGTTTCGCACCCACGCCAGATAATTCGGATAAAAGCATGATTATTCCACCGACAAGATATAGCTATACAGCGGCTGACCACCGTTGTAGATTTCTAGTTCTGCGGAGGGATATTTTTCATTTACATACGCGCCTAGTTCTTCGGCGGAATTTGCGTCTGCGCCTTCGCCGTGATAGATGCTTACAATATCGCCGCCGTATTTCAGCATGTGGTCGATTAGGGTACACGCCGCGCTATGCAGGTCAATGGCTACCAGAACAATATCGCCATTGTAGATGCAAAGGAAATCGCCTTCTTTGATGTTTATGCCGTCTAGGACTGTATCACGCACAGCGCGTGTCACCTGTCCAGTATGCACAGATTGCATTGCGTCGCTCATGCCTTCTAGGTTGTCCTCGATGGAAACTGCATCAGAATTGGAAACTAGACACGCCACGCCCTGCGGAATAGACTTTGTGGGCAGTACGTGAACTTTTTTACCACTTACCAATTCGCCAGCTTGTTCTGCTGTTAGGATAATGTTTTTGTTATTTGGAAGCACAATTACGCTTTCTGCGTTTACGCGTTCTACAGCGCGGGCAATATCTTCCGCGCTGGGGTTCATGCTTTGCCCGCCTTCGATTACATAATCCGCGCCTAGACCTTTGAAAAGCTCGGTCATTCCCGCGCCTGCTACTACCGCTACCACGCCTAAGGCTTTAGGCGGTTCGTTACTTGCGGCAGAAAAATCGTTTGATGGTGCGGATAACTCTGCGTTTTGCGCCTTCATATTGTCAATTTTGATATTCAGAAGCATTCCAAATTTCAAACCTTTTTCAAGTGCCTTGCCTGGGTTGTTTGTGTGAACATGAACTTTTACAAAACCTTCGTCTTCGATAACAACAACGGAATCTCCAATGCTTGGTAGATATGCGCGTAGCGTTTCTTCGGCGTTTTGTGAATGTCCCATTGGGTTTGCGTTGGAGTCTAGTTCTATTAGGAACTCTGTGCAGTACGCGAATTTTATATCGTCGGGGTTTATTCCGCCTGCTATAACCGCGTCACCTACTTCTGTTGGTTGCTCTAGTAATTCTAAATCATTGTCGGCGGTTATTGCTTTTAGCGCGCCTTTTAAAAAGCAGACAATGCCCATTCCGCCAGAATCCACAACACCCGCCTGTTTTAACGCAGGAAGCATTTGCGGAGTACGCGCAAGCATTTGGTCTGATTTTTCTATTACAAATTTTAGGCACTCTACAATGTCTTCTTCGTCGAAAGCGATTTCGTGTGCGGATTCTGCCGCCGCTCTTCCGATTGTTAGCATCGTGCCTTCTTTTGGTTTCATAACGGCCTTGTATGCCATTTCGGAAGACTTTGCTAATGCTTCCGCTAAATCTTCGGATTTCGCGGTGGTTTTGCCTTCCAACCCACGCGCAAACCCACGGAACAACTGTGACAGAATCACGCCAGAGTTTCCGCGTGCGCCGCGTAACGCGCCGTTACTTGCGGCTTTTGCTACGGCGGCAATATCTGGCGAAGACTGCGCTATTGCTTCTTTCGCCGCGGCTCTAACCGTATGCCCCATATTTGTTCCCGTGTCGCCATCTGGTACAGGGAAAACATTTAGCGCATTCAAAGCGGCGGTGCATTCTGTTACTTCGTTTGCGCCGCCTACTATCATGTTTCTTAAAGCCCTGCCGTCTATTTTTACCAATGCCAAAACAAACCCCTCCTACTCGGTGCGAACGCCTTCTATAATTATATTCACCTCACGCACGCGCATTCCGACGTGTTCTTCCACCGTGTAGCGAACATTGCCTTGCAAAGTATCCGCGATGGCGGCAAGGTTTGTACCGTATTCCACAATAATGTGCAAATCAATTACAAGTTCACCATTATCAAGCGATTCCAAAACTACGCCCTTAGACAAACTTTCGATTTTTAGCAAATGCACAAGCCCGTCGCGTAGGCTTTTTGCCGCCATTCCCACTACACCGTAACATTCCATTGCGGAAAGCCCCGCGATTCGCGCTATCACTTCTTTTTCAATGCTGATTGTTCCCAAGTCAGTTCTTATTTTTGACTGCATGTGAACGCCCTCCCTTTCTTGCAAAACGAGTTATTCTCGCGTATATTATACACTGTGCACCGTTTCTGACAATACCTTAGATTAAATTTGCGGGGGAGATATGATTTATGACGGTTGGTATGATTGGTTTGATTGTGGTTCCCGTGACGATTATCCTTGTTATCCTTATTGTGGTTGTGGTCTTGGTATCAGGCGGGGAAAATAAAAGTGCATTAGAAAGAGATAAAGGTGCATTAAAGTTACTACCAAAGGAAGTAAAAAACTACAAAGATGCAAAACGATTAATGGAAGCATTCGGCGGATTCTTTACACAGGAATATCACGAACACATGTTAAAGTTATTGGAAGCAATCAAGCCCAATGAGTATTTGTATTTTTTCGGCACGACGGTCGTAACCATTGAAGAAGGCGACAGTGAGTTCGTATGCGGAGAAGGCGCGGTGTTTATCTCTTCGGAACGTATTGCGTTTCAGTACTCGAAGTTTGACGAATGCCTTCAGGAGTTTGACGAATGCCTTCAATCGTTTAGCGAGTTTTCATTATCGAAAATCCATACTGTAGGCACTAATACCGTAGGCACTAAACATGGACAGCTTGGAAAAATTTCTTTTCACACGCGGAAAGAACTTGTTGAGTTTGCTCTTACAAGCCGACTTGAAGTTGAAGCGGTATTAAATGCCGTGCGTGATGTTCTTATCAGAGCAATCGAAACTAACTGCTGTGAAACCAAACCATCACAACCGCTAATGGTACTTGAACTAGAAACGGAAATCCAAACAGAGGAAAAACCAAAGCCAACCCGAAGGGTAGTAGAATGCCAAAGTTGCGCCGCAACCATGTTCATTTATGTAGGAGAAGAGAATCAATGCGAGTATTGTTTGCGATTCGTAGAATAGAGCTTTCATTCTTAAAAGCATTAACGCTTATGTGGTAATTTTGACAGGCATTCGTTGTTACAGCTTGCGAACGGTTTTAAGTCAATAGCAATGCGTAGCAACCATTCATGTGCTATAATATTCGCAAAGAAAGGGTGACTATAATGAAAATGACGTTTAGATGGTTTGGCGAAGGGCAAGACCCAATTAGTCTGCGGGAGATTCGGCAGATTCCTGGCATGACTGGCGTGGTAACAAGTTTGCTGGATATTCCAGCGGGCGAGGCATGGCCAGAGGAAAGAATCCGCGCTATGAAGGAAGCGGTATCCGCCGAAGGGTTAGAAGTGGAAGTAATTGAAAGCGTGAACATACACGAAGACATTAAGCTTGGTGTACCCTCGCGTGACGAGAAAATTCAAAATTACATTGTCACGATGGAACGCTTGGCGAAGTACGGAATCAAATGCATATGCTACAACATGATGCCCGTGCTGGACTGGGCAAGAAGCCACCTATATTACAACCTTCCCGATGGCTCGAACACAATGCGCTATCAAGCGGATTTTATCAGCAACTTAACGCCAGAAGAACTTGCCGCACGTTATGCAAAAGAAAGCGACACCTACGAAATGCCTGGTTGGGAACCAGAGCGAATGAAAAAAATTCGCGAAGCATTAGCGGCATACGAAGGCATGAAAGAGGAAACATTTTACGCGAACATGAAATATTTCCTTGACGCGATAATCCCCCACGCAGAGAAGCTGGATATTAAAATGGCAGTCCACCCAGACGACCCACCATTGCCTATTTTCGGGTTGCCTAAATTAATCATAAGCCGCGATAATGTGCGCAAGTATCTTGACCTTAACCCAAGCAAGTTTAACGGCGTTACGCTTTGCACTGGTTCGCTAGGCGCGAAAAAGGGCGCGGATATTCCTGCTATGGTTCGGGAATTTGGCGGCGAAGGGCGTATTCATTTCGCGCATGTTCGCAATTTGAAATTTGAGAATGACACAGACTTCTATGAATCCGCGCATCTTACGTCACTTGGTTCGTTGGATATGTATGCCATTTTGAAAGCCTTCCACGATGTAGGCTTCAAGGGCTGGATTCGTCCAGACCACGGCCGCATGATTTGGGACGAAACTACAAAAAAAGGTCGCCCAGGCTACGGCCTTTACGACCGCGCACTTGGCGCGACATATCTGCAAGGAATATGGGAAGCACTAGAGAGAGGGACAAATTAACATGAAGCTAAACCTACAAAGCCTAAGCAACGCAAGCGAGTGGCAAGGCTACGATTTACCGAAATTCGATGTACCTGCAATGGTAGCGCGTACAAAAGCCGCGCCAACATGGTTGCACATGGGCGCGGGGAATATTTTTAGGATTTTCGTAGCGGCGGCACAGCAAGATTTATTGGAAGCGGGGTTGGTGGATACAGGCATAATCGTTTACGAAGCTTATGACGAAAACATCGTGCCAAAATCCTTTACACCCTATGATAATTTGACGCTGGGCGTAACACTTAACGCCGACGGAAGCATTAATAAGCGCGTAATCGCAAGTATGGCAGACGCGTTTTCCTGCGACCTAGCGCGATTAAAGGAAGTAATAGCCGCGCCAAGCCTTCAAATGATTAGTTTAACCATCACAGAAAAAGGTTACGCCGTAAATCCCGATACCGTTTGCGAAGACCCCGCTTCAGCACAAAGCACAATTGAACAAATTGTGGCTGGGTTGTTAAGCCGCTTTGAAGCAGGTTCGCCACCACTCGCACTGGTGACAATGGACAACTTTGCTGAAAACGGTGCGCATCTAGCGGGTTCGGTAATCGCCGTGGCAGAAGCTTGGTTTGCAAAGGGCAAAGTTTCAGAAGAATTTTTAGTATACGCAATCTCTCAAAAATTCCCGTGGACGATGATTGATAAAATCACCCCTCGCCCATCGGAAGACGTTGCAAAAATGTTAGCCGAAACAGGCTACGAAGACATAGAAATTACCCAAACCCCAAAAAACACATTTGTGGCTTCATTCGTAAATGCCGAAGCCGCGAAGTATCTAATAATAGAGGACGATTTCCCAAATGGCCGTCCACCACTGGAAAAAGCAGGCGTGTACATGACTGACCGCGAAACCGTTCGCAAAACAGACCAAATGAAGGTTTGCGCTTGCTTGAATCCATTGCACACGATTCTAGCGGTATCGGGAATGCTGTTAAACATTCCAACGATTTCCGCGTGCATGAAGGACGAACGCCTAGTAAAACTAATCAACAAAGCCGCGAATGAAGCTCTACCCGTTGTTCCCAACCCAGAAATAATCGACCCCGCCGCTTTCCTCAACGAAGTTCTAACACAGCGTTTCCCCAACCCTTTCATTCCCGATATGCCCGCGAGAATCGCCAGCGATACTTCGCAGAAAGTTCCAATCCGCTTCGGTGTCACCCTAAAGGAACGCACTGCAAAAGGCCTGCCAATGGCAGACCTTGAAGCAATCCCACTATTCGTGGCATTGTGGCTACGCTACAGAATGGGCGTAAACGACAAAGGCGAGAAAATGGAACTAAGCCCAGACCCGCGCATTCCAGAAGCATTAAAGGCATTGCACGGAATCCCCTTAGGTGAAGCCGACAAAGCCGACCTAAAACCAATCTTATCTGATGCCGCAACCTTCGGAGTAGACCTATACGAAGCGGGGTTGGGTGAAAAAATCGAAGCCCTATTTGTTGAATTATCATCAAGTGTGGGTGCTGTTTCTAAAAAATTGGACTCGATTTAAAGATTTAGGGCGTGCCATTTCCGTAGTGGGAACACGCCCTAAATTTTCGCCTAAACATCTTTTCGCCAAAAACTTTAAAATTGCGCCTGTATCATGAGTGAGAATTTTTAAATCTCAACTCATGTGTAGGCGCAATTTTAAAGTTTATTTAAGGGTGCAAGTATGTGGAATATTTGCTACGCGCATAGTGAATTGCGGGAGAAATCTAATTCTTTAGTCTTGAAGCGAAAAGGAAAACATCTCAATGTCATCAAATTCAACAGCAGTAACTTCATCAAGAATCCACAGATTTTGGCGTTCAAACCAAGAAAAAAATTTACGTGGACTGGTTTTATCTTCGCTCAAGAAAATACCTGCACCTCTTACATTTATGTTCTGCGGTTGAGTTCGTGAGAACGCTACCCTTGGGCGTACATTTTCGCCGTTTTTCAAATTTACATTAACGGGTGGAAGTGTGTCGCTATCCGCAAACTCATCATCAATGTCGGTAAACTCTATGTGCATATGAACTGCGGAAATAACAATCTGCCCAACTTGTTCTCCATTTGCGTGAAAAATGGGTGTGATATTTACAGGCGCGAAAACATTTGGTATAACTGAAATTTCATGTATTGTGTTGTTGGTTTCCAATTGTATTACAATCTCTTGCCCTTCATGAAGAGATGGTTCGGGGAAAAATCTAATTATATAGCCGCCTTGTGCAGGCAATGGATAAAGCATTATATTACCCGTAGCTGTTGAAGCTCGCCAACCTTCTTGCGAAGCGTCTGTTAAAATTTCAACATGATTTATTTCCGTTTCACCCGAAACATCAAGCGCGAAATAAAGCGCGTGCAAACTTCCGATGATTTGGCGCAGATAGATGGTTTCATATTCATGTGTTGACCGAATATCAACATCGTAAATTCCGCCTTCTAACTGCGCTAACTCTTCGGGTGTGGGACGAAACCACGATATGAACTTTTCATTCAGCGTTGATGTGGCTTGAACACCTTCGGCTTGCGCCGCCCTGCTGCCACAAGCACTAAGCAACGCAAATGTTGAAATTATAATAAGCAGAAAAAATTTTTTCACAATGTCACCTTCCTGCGAAAAATCGCAATTATTTTTGGAAATTTCAACAACTGCTTGCATATTTGTTACTGCCAGCCATGCGCAAACCATTGGTACTGCGCGAACATTTCTACAGGGTTGAAGATTCTTACCAACTCTTCTAATTGTTCGCGTGGTACTCTTTTTAATTGGCTGAAATTATCGCGTTGCTCGTTCCATGTGTTGTAGCCGAAATATCTGTGTGGGAGTTCTGGCGAATGGTGGACAGTTAATGAAACATACACCCATGGAGTTTCTAGGTTTGTGATGTCTAATGTGTCGTGTACCGCAAGAAAATATTCTCCAGCTTGCCTTCGTAGAAGGATTTCACCACCGCCGTATTCCATTGCGGAGAAGGGTACATCGTCTATTAGCCACGTTTCGTGAAGTTCAAATATTGGCGAGGAAACGCCCAAGCCTACATAATCCCCCGATTCATTCGCGTACATTGCGAAAAACGCAAAACCAATCTGGTCGTGAATGAATACTTCGCCCGTGGGTGATGGTTCAGTGGAAAGCCCATATATTGGAGTATTGCTACTCCATGCAAATGGCTGATACAGTGGCCCATGATATACGCGCAAATTATCTAGCAAGCCGTCGTTTACGCTTATGCCCACCAATTGGAAATCACCAACATATTGCGGCAAGTTCCATTGTGGGAAATATCGCGCTAGTTCTTCGGCAGTTTCAAGATGCCGCCAGCCTGTGATTACATAATAAAGCCCATAGTCGCAGTTGAACTGATACGCTTCGTTGAATGCAAGCCCGCCTAGTTCTTCTAGTATACCATCACGCCAGCCCCACCACATGCCTAAGTTCATTGCCGTAGCTGTTGCGTCGTGAAGAAGACGTGGAAAAGGTGGATTCGACCGAAAACGCTCAAGCGGTGTAGTATCAGGTCGAGCAAAAGCGGGTATTTCTCTAATCACATCGAAAAACTCTGATGGTTCTCCGCGCCTTCGGATATTACCCATGCTTCCTTCTAGTCTTAAATCTCTCCCTGCGAAGTGCTCTTCCAAGTACACTCTTACTACTTCAACGGGGTCAGTGCGCCATGGAGCGTAACCTGCGTCAAATTCCCGTTGTAGGTTTATAAAATATGTCATGTTACGGTCAGCAAACTGACCAGCATACCAGATACCGCCTTCTCCGTGAATAACTGGTTGCAATACTGTAAATTGAAAATCACCTATCCTGTCGCGCCATGTATTGCC
>WQVV01000136.1 GCA_009785665.1 Defluviitaleaceae bacterium | reverse complement strand
GCGTCGGGGTGGTCGCCTATTGGTTCGCATCATATAAAAATGGAGCTTGCCCCCAACGAAACAAAATCACTGGTATTCGTGCTGGGTTATTGCGAAAACCCCGACGACGCAAAATGGGAGCGTCTGCATGTAATCAACAAAGCACCCGCAAACGCGCTTTTGGAAAAATACTCAACAACCCAAGCCGTAGATGAAGCCCTAACCGTTTTGCAAGCTTACTGGACAAAATTACTATCCAATTTCACAGTAGAAGCCGACGACAAAAAAATGTCGCGAATGGCGGGCGTGTGGAATCAATATCAGTGCATGGTGACGTTTAACATGTCTCGAAGCGCGTCATACTTTGAATCGGGAATTGGGCGAGGAATGGGTTTTCGTGATTCCAACCAAGATTTATTGGGCTTCGTGCATCTTGTGCCAGAACGTGCGCGTGCGCGGATTCTTGATATTGCGGCAACGCAATTCGCAGACGGAAGCGCGTATCACCAATATCAGCCGCTAACGAAGCGGGGTAATAATGAAATAGGCTCTGGCTTCAACGACGACCCACTTTGGCTGATTCTAGGCGTTGCGGCATATATAAAGGAAACAGGCGATTACTCCATTCTGGAAGAAATCGTGCCATTCGACAATGACGAATCCCTTGCAGATACGCTGTTTATTCATCTAAAGCGTTCCTTTGATTTTACGCTTAACAACAAAGGTCCGCATGGTTTACCGCTAATAGGTCGCGCAGATTGGAATGACTGCCTTAACTTGAATTGCTTCTCAAAAACTCCAGGGGAATCTTTTCAAACAACGGCTAACTTTGAAAGTGGTATAGCTGAATCCGTGTTAATCGCAGCAATTTTTATTTTCGTAGCACCCGATTACGTGGAAATCTGCCGTCGCACAAACCGCGAAGAAGAAGCCAACCGCGCCCAAGCCGCCATAACAGAAATGACCAAAACAATAGAGGAACACGGCTGGGACGGAAATTGGTTCTTGCGGGCCTACGATGCCCATGGGCAAAAAATAGGCAGTCACGAATGCGAAGACGGCAAAATTTTCATAGAATCAAACGGTTTTGCAGTAATGGCAGGAATCGGACTAGACAACGGACGCGCCGAAAAAGCCTTGGACTCTGTAAAAGAGTGGCTGGATTCACCATACGGAATAGTTCTGCAACAACCAGCCTACAAGGAATATCACCTCGAGCTAGGCGAAATTTCTTCATACCCAGCAGGCTACAAAGAAAACGCAGGAATCTTCTGTCATAACAATCCATGGGTGACAATCGCAGAAACGCAACTTGGGCGCGGCACACGCGCATTTGAAACATACAAAAAAATCTGCCCAGCCTACCGCGAAGATGATAGCTTGCTACGTCGAATGGAGCCATACGTCTACTGCCAAATGATTGCAGGCAAAGACGCACCACGCCACGGCGAGGGCAAAAATTCATGGCTAACAGGCACAGCCGCATGGACATTCACAAGCATAACGCAGTACATTCTAGGAATCCGCCCAGAATACGACGGTCTACGAATAGACCCATGCATTCCCGCCGACATGAAAGGCTTCCGCGTTACAAGAAAATTCCGAGGTGCGACATACGAAATAACAGTAGACAACTCCGCCGCCGTAGAAAAAGGCGTTAAAAAAATCACCATGGACGGACAGGAAATCAACGGCAATCTACTACCCGCCAACGACACAAACACCCACAAAGTAATCGTAATAATGGGAGCGTGAATTATTTGATTTCAACCGCAACCTTACACGAAATAATTTCCGACTACGCCCCCAAAAGCGAAACACTAATCCGCGTGGGCATAGTCGGAAGTTATGCGCGGGAAACAGCCCACGCCAACAGCGACATAGACCTAGTTTTTGATACAGGCGGCAAGTTAGTAGATGAAGCAATAATATCCGCAGGCACGGGAATCCGAAGCGTACTACGCGACCAATTCAACACAAAAACCGACATCATAAACTACAACACCATACTAACTCGCCTAAACAACAACAATGATGAATCACCAATAACAATCCAAGGCTACAAACTAATGCTGGCAGATTTAAAATGGATTTGGAGCAAAAAAGCGGCAAAGCCGCATTCCGCCGATGACCTGCATGGCAAGCTAACGCATACATCTCGAAGCCATGAACAGTTTCCTAAGCAATAAATAACAATGAGCTACATTTCGCTGTAATCAAGGGAGGTTTTGAAATTGGAAAGCAAAACCAAAGGAATGAATCTGTTTGTTTACATTGCGCAAGCTATTATTTGGGCTGTGGCATATGGGCTTGTGGCTTTTTTTGTAATTTATCAATGGCTGGCAGACGAAGTTATTCTGACAGCCTACATATTGCATGTTGTATCTATTGTGGCGTTTTTGGTTGTTGATATATTTTCTCACAACATTGTACTTTCTGATGCTGTTGATGCTAAAACGCGTAGCAAGTTTGTTGGGGTATTGGTGTTTCTTTCGCATTCGGTATCGTTCAAAACTACGCTGTATCTTTTTTACACCTTTGTGCTTATTGTGTCGCGGGTATCGTTAATTAGCCCAGAGCTTTTAGATGACAGCTTACGCGGTTTTGTATCTTCTATCGAATATTGCCTAATCCTACTGGTGGCGTTCGATAAATTTATCGAGCATTTATTAAAGGACGACAAGCGCGTACAAAGAATCAACGCAAAGTTCACAAAATTTTCAAACTATGTTGCGAAAAAAAGAGAACATAGAAGACAGAAAAAAAGGAGATAAGACCATGAAAAAACCAAGAATTGCACTACTGCTAATTATTGCCCTAACAGCAATAATCTTCGCCGCCTGCGGAAACAGAACGGAAGAGGTTTACGAAATCCGCGACCTTCCCCCCTATCCCACTCCAGCACCCTCACCCGAACAAGAGCCATCATTCACAACATTTGACTGTGGCGTATTGGGCGTGAAATTCACAATAGACGACCACCCTGCATGGACTATTTTCAATCTTTCCTCAGGGAACACAAACACACCATTGCTGATGCTGCGACCAAATGAAGGCGACGACCGCGCACGCAACCAAACCAACTTTTTTATAGCAGAATGGACAACACACCCTAGCTGCTGGTCAGAAATGTTTCCGCCTTATGAACCGTGGCATGGCGTATCAAACTGGAAACAACCAAGCGAACCCGACGAAATTTTTGTAACCGCCAACGGAATCACAGTGGTGCAGTATGTAAACGTATTTGGCGATTGGTTGCGTGAAGATGAGTACGCCGTGACTGTGTTATTCATATTTAGGCAAGACGGACGGGATTACAGAGAAATTGAAGGTGCGCAAATTCTGTATATCGGCAAACTAATCACTACGTTAGAAAATCTAGGCGATATTTACCACAACGCCCGCGCCATGATAAACAGTTTACAATTCCACGAAGGCGCGGCGATAAGTTTTCCGCCAACAGAAATTGCTACATCTCTGGGAATAACATCATACAATTATCCGCGAATAGACGGCTCAACATCAACAGTGCCGCTGATGAATGAAATCCTAGCGGCAATGTTCCTCCCCAATGATAATAGCTGGTGGGAGTATCGAATTTTTAGCGCGTCTCGAACAATTCCAGCATACGAACTACTAATCGCGGGCGAGGTGGATATGATTTTAGTCCCAGAACCATCAGCGCATGTGCTTAATCTCGCCGAATCCGCAGGCGTTGAATTAGAGTTCACGCCCATAGCCGTAGAGGCATTAGTTTTCATAACTTCAGATGAAAACCCAGTTTCCGAAATAACAATGGCGCAAGTTTTGGAAATCTACACCACAATGGGCATAACCAACTGGGAGCAATTAGGCGGAAGCTACGGAGAAATCATTCCATTCAGCAGAAATCCGCACAGCGGCTCGCAAACCCTAATGGATAATCTAGTACTAGACGGCAAAGAAATCCACCCAGACCTCTTGCGTTTTGAAATAGGCGGCATGTCAGATATGCTTTCCGAAGCGGGCGCGACTTCATGGTGGTTTCACGAAGACACAGGAAACGCCGACTTCGCGCTGGGTTACACAGTATATTTTTTCTTGGAGCAACAGCTTTTCTGGCAACGGCAATGGCAGCAACAAGGTCATGAATACAACGGCATTCAAATGCTAACCCTAGACGGCGTTTTCCCAACTCACGAAACAATTCGTTCAGGAGAGTACCCGCTATCAACAAATTACTTCGCCGTAATAAGGGCAGACACCCCACAAAACGCCATCACCAGAAATATAATTGAATGGCTACAAACCCCCGAAGGCCAAGACGCAGTAACCGCCGCAGGGCTAGGTTGGCTTTCGTAGTGGTATAACGATTTCGTTTGAAATTGGGCTTCGTCTGTCGTCAATTCTGCGTAGGAACGTTCGCAGAATTGACTCGTCCTCAGCCCATTTCGAATCGAAACACCTATATCAGAGTCTAAAGCCACCACCAACGAAAAAACCTAATACTTCTAAAAAGCCCAAAATGACCACTAAAAACATAGGACACTTCTTCCATTGATAGCATTCTTTCTATGTAAAATGTTTGTAATTCTTCGTTGTAATATGCCAAGCGCGGATTAACCAGCAAATCGCCAACAAATAGATATTTGCTGTCAACTAAAAAAGATACAGAATCGCTAGTATGCCCTGCCGTATGAAAACATTGAATCAACCTGCCGTATAATTCTATTGTGTCGCCATCAAGCATTGTAATATGCGGCATATCGGGAAGCTGAAAATCTGGAAGAACAGGAAGCCCACGCCCTCTGCGCGCATATTGAAAGTCGGTAATTCCTGTGTACAGTGTCGCGTTGTAAAATAAATCTAACGAACCGATATGGTCCCAATCAGAATGCGTAAGAAACACCGCAACAACATCACTAGCCGAAATACCTAGTTGCTGTAACGCATTTTCCGTTTGCGCGCTGTCTGAACCAGTATCAAACACTATATATTTTTCACCAGCCCGTTTGATAAAAAAATTTACCATTGGATTTCTATTTCTGTAATTTCTTACAGCATATAGGTTGGGCATAATTTCCCCTGTGGGGTATATGTATCTCGAATACGCAAAAATTGACAAAGATGCTAACACCACAATCAATGCTAAAATAGCAAGTAGTACTCGCTTTAATATTTTTTTCTGCATTTTTTTCACCACAATATACTATACACAAGTTTATGATACAATTCTACCATGTTGGAAAAAAGGAGTAAAATTTTTATGTACTATATAAAAATGACATTCACACCACAATCGGAAGCGGAAATAACAGAAGAAAACGTGGAAGACGAGTCGTACAATCTATGGGGATATTTAGGCGATTTGCGTTGCAATGGTCAAATATACAAAGATTTCACGATAATTTACAACGACAAAACTTTTCAAGCCTTCTTTCTAACCCCAGAGCTTGATTCGATAGACGAAAAAAATTGCAGAAGCTACACAAATGAAAAACTTGCAAAAATAAAAAATGAATACACAATTACAACCGAAATTCTGGGCAAAAATATAGTAACCGAAAAATTCTGTACATGTGCGGAATCATCATGGTATATTTTATACACATGTCAAAGTTACGCAGTTAGCCCTATTGTCTGTGGCGATTGCCTTTATATGATTCCTGCGTATAAGTTTTCCCATGTTCAACTTCCCAAAGCTTGTCAGCCCACACTCGGCTGGCAAGCAGATTACGACCTAATAGACCAGCTTTGGCGTTATAGTTCTTTCGACCGCTTTACCTATCGGCAAATGAGCAACCCAGAATCTCAGTTATCAAAGTCGGGAAGGGAAATTTGTGCCGCTTACGAACACGCGTTAAATAAGCCGTTTTATTATTTTTTGTACCACTTTAGCGATTCCAAAAAATCCAGAGAACAATGCCCAATTTGCAAAAGTGATTGGGCATTGGAAGAAAACATCGGCAACATGGCTTTCAAATGCGATAAATGCAGAATAATTTCCTGTTAGGGGTGGGTGTCAAATGGACAAGGAACTAATTCTTCAAAAGTACGGATTAATCCACGAAAATGGCGCATGGTATTCCGACAAAGAAAATTCCCATAAGCATCTAATCGTAAAAGATGCCTTTCTGGAAAAAACAGATACACTTGGGCTACTTTTTAGAATTACAAAGCTGTGCATGGCAAAAGTAAATTACTTTCGCAAAAATATTAACAACTTCGAGCCTTGCAAATACCATTACAAAGACGGCTTTGTAAGTGTGCCGTTATGGGACGCTGAATTTTTGAAGCATAAAGCTTCGGGTTTTGTGCTGGACTTTGATTTTCTGCTATCAATCACGGTCTACGAAGACTTTGTTGCGTTGTACGAAGAGTTGGAAACATACGAACAAAAATAAGGAGATGCATTTTAATGAAGAAAATGGTTTTTATTGGAGTGATTGTTTTACTTGTCGCGTTTGCAGGCTGTAGCAGTGCCGATGTAGCAACCCAAGATAACCTTATTAGAACAATAGAACTGCCCGACACAATCGAAAGAGTTGCCGTTAGAAGCGCGATTGGCGATTCTGGCGGGAATGGGAATCATAACACCATACGTTCGGTAATGCTTGTTAGAACAGACTTAACCCGAGACGACCTAGTAGATGTTTTTATTGATTTAGATTTTCGGTCTCCGTTTAATCGTGATGGAAAC
Organism: Defluviitaleaceae bacterium; assembly: GCA_009785665.1. Lineage (GTDB taxonomy): Bacteria > Bacillota > Clostridia > Lachnospirales > WQUN01 > WQVC01. Next base: position 1,741 of record WQVV01000136.1, on the reverse strand, counting down.
CCCAACTATCCACACGTCGCGAGAATTATTCAGCCGAATGGTTATCAGTTTAATTCGCCAAGGGAATTTCGCTTGGACTTTGAAGAACTAAAACATCTTGATACATTTGATGGATATTTCTTCATTGAGTTTACCCGTTAGGAAAATTGAAAACAGATGCAAATGGAATCTTAAAAGACGCAGGTAAAAAAGTGTAATGCCGAGAGTCTTTGAAAGAGGCTTTAACATTGGAAACGTACAGAATCGAAAATTTAACATTCGCATATCCAAATCGCGAAAAGCCTGCGTTACGTGGTGTGGACTTATCAATTGCGCAGGGTAGTTTCGTTACAATTTGTGGGGCTTCGGGCTGTGGGAAGACTACTTTATTGCGGCAATTAAAGCCGTCAACTGCGCCGTATGGGGTGAAATCTGGTGCGGTTTTTTTTGATGGAGTTCGGTTGGAGGAATTATCTGCGCGACATGCCGCGTCGAAGATTGGTTTTATCATGCAGTCTGTGGAAAATCAAATTGTGACGGAAAAAGTATGGCATGAACTCGCCTTTGGACTAGAAAGCCTTGGAGTGAAAACGCCAGAAATTCGTTTACGTGTGGCGGAGATGGCAAATTTTTTTGGAATACAAACTTGGTTTCACAAGTCTGTGACGGAGTTATCTGGTGGGCAGAAACAACTGCTTGCCCTAGCTTCGGTTATGGTGATGCAACCTTCCGTGTTGATTCTGGACGAACCTACCAGCCAACTAGACCCCATAGCCGCAGGAGAATTTTTAACAATGGTAAGCAAAATCAACTGCGACTTAGGCATAACTGTAATTCTCACAGAACACAGGCTAGAAGAAGTTTTGCCGTTATCTTCCCATGTGGTTGTCATGGATAACGGACGCATAATTGCGGAAGCTTCGCCGCAGAAAATAGGTTTGCTTCTTCATGGGCAGAATCATAAAATGTTTTCGGCAATGCCCACGCCAATGCGCATATGGGCGGCTTGCACAAAAAGCCCCGCTGAATCTGATAACTGCCCAATCACCATAAACGAAGGCGCGACATGGTTACAGGGGTTTAACCTTTTCAATGTCGTTCGCGATACATATGTTCCCCAGTCTGATAATAAAAATGACAAAAAGCCCGCCATTACGCTAAAAGATGTCTGGTTTCGTTACGAGAGAAACTCCCTCGATGTGGTGAAGGGATTATCTTTCGCGGCAAATTACGGAGAACTTACAGCAATTTTAGGCGGAAACGGCACGGGCAAAACTACAATGTTATCGCTGGTTGCGGGGATTTTTTCGCCAAGCCGCGGCAAAATCCACGCAGACACGCGAGTGTATCTTCTTCCGCAGAATCCACAATCTCTGTTCATAGGAAAAACAGTTCGCGAAGATTTACTCGAAATCGCAGAATCCCCCGAAAAACTAACCCCCATAGTAAAATTATGCCACCTAGAAAATTTGTTAGATTCCCATCCATACGACCTATCTGGCGGCGAACAACAACGCGCCGCACTCGCAAAGGTGTTACTTCTCCAGCCAAAAATCCTTCTACTAGACGAACCAACAAAAGGGCTAGACGCGGAATATAAACAAATATTCGCGGCAATTATGCAACGAATGACAGCGGCTGGCGCGGCAATAGTAATGGTAAGCCACGACATAGAATTTTGCGCAGAATACGCAGACAAATGCGCCTTGTTTTTTGACGGCGATATTTTTGCAGAAAACCCACCACGGGAATTTTTCAGCGG
>WQVV01000135.1 GCA_009785665.1 Defluviitaleaceae bacterium | reverse complement strand
TCCCAGCTTTTGTAATTATTTATCGCGCTGTGTTGTGCGTCTTATGAGTACAAACGCGACTGCAATCACACCCAACCCAGCCGCAGTTGCTGCCGCCATTGTTCGTGTTCGATTTCCTGTCGGGGGGTATAATTGCGTTGGTTGGTATTCTTCGATGGTGGGGGATTGTTCTTCCTCTGGCTCTGGTTCGCCAAGTATCTCGTTTACATCAACGTGCATGATTGGGGTTATATTTTGATGCCAAAACCCTATTTCTTCATTTCCTCTGCCGTACATAATCCAGACTGTGTAGTAGTAGATTTCTCCGCGTTGTGCGGTGTTATCTATAAATTCAAACGCTAGGCGGTCGCTTGGGGAAAGCCCTATTTGGGTGTATAGAAGTTCCCAGCCTGTGTTATCGAAGTACGTCTCATGAACATTACCCATGCGTTCGGGAGGAGTGGCAGAGCGATAAACTCGAATTTCCTTATCATCATTAATTGCTGCCCAAAAATTTAAAATATATCGCAACATGATTCCGTCGTTGTTGATTGGTTTGGCCTGATACCATGGTAATTCGCGCCGTGGTTGGTCGTCAGAAAAACGATTGTAGCGGCGCATTATATGTGGTATGTCGTCAATGTATAGGGTTATGATTTCTGTTTCGCTTGGGTCTACTACAATTCGGTGATTGTAAACGCTTGTGGGTTGGTTTAGACGTTCTTCTTGGTCGTATTCAACTCTTACATTCCATGCGGGTTGCCGCTGTAGTGGCTCGTTGAAAGTGATTTCAACAAGTCCGTTTTCCAATTCGCGTCCAGACACTTGATAAAACCAAAATCCATCCCATTCCCACACGCTGCGTTCCCACAGCGGGCGAAGGGGCGCAATCGAATGTAAAACGGGAACATTTATGCCGAGGTTTCCGATACGAAATTCTGCGGGCCATACAACGTTTTCGTCAATTGTAGGGTTGTAGAAATACGCGACATCTACCCAATGTCCATCAATACTCCGCAACAACTGCGTAAACTCCACAGTTTGAATAGGAATTTCTGCGGGCTGATGAGATTCCGTTATGAATACAGTGTCGATTCCCGCTTCGTGATATTCATTATCGTGCTGTCTTCTGTTGCCTGCCCACGGGCAGTATGGCGAGGTAAACCAGTCATAAAAACCCAGCAATATCGCCATAGATGATACATCGAAATAAGTGCTGGTGGTGTCTTGTATGGTGTTTATTACTACGGTGGTGAGGGGTTCGCTGTCGCCATCAATTCCGACTATTGCTACTTGTTCGGGATAGTTGATAAAACCATTACCTTCATGCCAACCAAACAGCCCTCCGCCGTCGCTACGCGTGATTACACGAAATTCGATAGGCTGAAATTCTGTGCCTGTTGGAGTGCTGGGTTCGCCTCTTATTATCCAAAAATCCCAGCGGTCATCTTTTGGAGGGATAATGTTGAACTGGGCAGTTGTGTCGTTTAACATATAAGCAAGGTCATGCAGACATAGGTAGATTAACTCGGGGCTTATATCAGTATTGTAGCCCCATAGTTCAAATATTTCGCCGTCTACTTGAATTGTGAATTGCTCTGAACGTAATGCGTCTACCGTTGCATAAGCGGTTTTCGGTAAGCAGACAGCGAGAAATGCAATGGCTATAGCTACAATTATGAGTTTTGATTTATTCATTGTGGCTTGGCCCCCATGTTTTTTCCATTTCGATTTGCTTGTCTTCTTCGGTCGCTTCCGCTTCTTCTTTTTCTTCAATTTCTTCTGTTTCGTTATCGTAGTAGTATGTGTCTTCATCTTCATCGTTGTCGTATGTGTTGTTATCGCGGTCGGATAGTGCGTCTCTTATTGAGTCGCCTAGGCGCGAGTCCCAGTAATCCGAATCAAGTTCGTCTAACGTGGTTTTAATCGCACTTTGCACCGCATATTTTATTATGAAAAAAATACCAAAACCGAAGCCCGCTAGGCTTCCCAGAATTAGCACAACTAGGACGGCTAAGTCCAACATATCTGACATTATTTCGCGCCCCCGCTCCATATTTGCAGAATTGACTTGAACAACTTTAAGCCGTCTGCGCCGCCAAGTAGTTCTTCAACGGCGCGTTCTGGGTGGGGCATCATGCCTAGTACATTGCCGCTCTCGTTGATTATTCCTGCTATGTTTTCCGCGCTTCCGTTAGGGTTTTCTGCGTAGGTGAAAACTATTCTGTTTTCGGCTTTTAGTTTTGCTAAAGTGGCTTCGTCGGCGCAGTAGTTACCTTCGCCGTGGGCTATTGGAAAACTTATTTCTTCGCCTTGCTGATACAATTTTGTAAAGGTCGTGTTATTGTTTTCTACTTTCAAATTTGTGAATCTGCACATGAATTTCATGCCTGTGTTGCGCAACAAAACCCCAGGCAATAACCCGATTTCCGTTAAAATTTGAAAACCGTTGCACACGCCCAGAATAGGCTTGCCGTCTGCCGCCGCTTTTCGCACAGCAGGAATTATGTCCGATAACGCAGACATTGCGCCACAACGCAGATAATCCCCATAGGAGAATCCACCAGGAATTAACACGCCGTCAAAGCCGTCCAAAGATGTTTCGTTGTGCCATACATATTCCACTTCGCAACCCAGTGCGTCTTTAACCGCGTGGTACATGTCAACGTCGCAGTTTGACCCAGGAAACACAATTACCGCGTACCTCATATGATTTCCTCAATTTCGTAACGGAAGTCTTCCATTACTTCATTCGCTAAAAGCTTTGCGCACATTTGCTTTACGCGCTCTTCTACGTTTTTGCAGGCGGTTGGGGCAATTTTTCCGTCAGTAGAATTGCAGGCACATCCGTCCAACGTCATCTCGATATACTTTCCAATGCGAACGTCTTGAACTTCGCCAAACCCAAGTTTGTGCAACCCGCCTGTTATTGCTTTGCCTTGTGGGTCTAAAATGCTTTCCCTTAGTGTTACATACACTTTTACTTTGTACATTATTGTCCTCCTAGAAATGGTATTTGATGTTCTACAAATCTTTGGTTGATGTTAAATTCCATAAACCACACTGATAATACTAAATCTGTATCAAAGGCTTCATTTATCGCGTGCGCTATTTCTTCACGTATTTCGCGTCTGCTTTCTTGTGGTCGTGTTTCTTCAAGAGTTCGTTTTGCAAGTACTTCGGAGATTATCATTCGCACAAGTTCTATCTCTTCGTATAGCTTATGGTGAAGTTCTTCAAGCTGGTGGTAAAATTCTTCAAACTGATATATCTCTGTTGTTGTGCCTAAATCAATAGACATGTTTGCAATAATACGATTTATGCTTCCGTCTTCTTCGGGGGCTAAATCTGAAACCAAACGCCCTGTATCTATGCTTAGAAATCTTGTCTCCGAACTCTGAATAAACCCCCGCGAAGCCAAGCCATATTGCTGAATTAGAGGTGGGGGAAGAATTTCTGGTAGGATAGCACCTTCTGGTATTAGCAAGTCTATGTCGCCGTGTCCTATGTCCTCTGTTGTTTCCCGCGTGATAGTTACATATATAACGAAAGCAACAATCACTACCATGAAAGCTCCCACCACTATGGCGGTGGCATTCCATTTTTTCATTTTCATTCCTCCTTATTCCACTTGGCTGATTCTGAAACTTGAAAATGTTACCGTTACTATTATATCCGTATCGAAGGCTTCTTGTAATGCGTGGAGCATTTCTGTTTGCATTTCGCGTCTGCCCTCCAACGGGTTTGCTTCTTCAATGGTTCGTGTTGCGAATACTTGTGACACGGTTGTTCGGGCAAGTTCGACTTCTTCGGTTAATGCATTTCTAATATCATCAAGCTGGCGCGTGTCGGTTGAATCCAATAACGCAGAATCCACTAGCCCAATATCTACCTCTGCGGTTACTTGATGAACTCTCCCACTGGCGATAGGGGCTAGATATGCGACTATGCTACCCAAACTAAATACAGGGATGTCTGGTGCATGAGGGACTGCATTGGCAGGTGGTCTTCGTGGTATTTCTTCGTGATACGCTTGCACCAATAGTTCATCTTCGGGTTCGCCAAAAATGTAATTTGCAACCCTTATCATTACATAAACACACACCACTACTACTGCCACTGAAAACACAATTGCTATCCATGCTTTTATTTTTTGCATCATTTTCGCTCACTCCAAATTTTGTTGCGTTTCCGCCCTTTATTTTATTGCTTATTGCTTTTAGAAAAAGTATCTGGCTTCGAGACGTATGCGTGGCTACCGATATGAGTTATCGGCGAAATGCGGCTGTGCCGCTGCCGCTTTTAGTGATTCGTTTATATCGCCTAGCAAATTAATATGCCCCATTTTCCGCTTATCTCTTGCTTCGGCTTTTCCATATAAATGGAGTTTCCCGTTTGGCAACAGCGGAATGTATGGGGCTAGATTGGACATATTTTGTTTGTCTAAATGGTCGCCAAGAATATTCACCATAACCACTGGCGTGTGAAGAGTTGTCGCGCCCAGCGGAAGCCCGCAAACCGCACGAACATGCTGTTCAAATTGGCTTGTAACACATGCGTCTATGGTGTAATGCCCAGAATTATGCGGGCGTGGCGCGATTTCATTAATAACAATAGATTCGTCCACAACAAACATTTCTATGGCTAGTAAACCTATTGCGTTTAGGTTGTTCGCGATTTTTTGCGCGTAGTCTATTGCTTCTTGCTCTACTTTTGGGGAAATTCTTGCAGGTACTATGCTTTGATGAAGTATATTGTTCACATGGATATTCTCCGACACTGGGAATACCGCCGTTTCACCCGTGGTGCTTCGCGCTACTATTACTGATACTTCCTTTGTAAACGGCACGAATTTTTCCAGAATGCATTCGTAGTTTGCGGCTTGTTCCAATGCGCGTGGAAGGTCGGCTTCCGAACGTAGGACTATTTGCCCTTTGCCATCATAGCCTAGGGTCGTTGTTTTTAATACGCTTGGATAGGTGATATTTTTTTTCAAAGCTTCCGCGCTGTCTATTAGGCAAAACTCTGCCACTCGGATTCCCATGTCTGATATTGTTTTCTTCTCCAAATAACGGTGCTGTGACACTTTTAATACATTGCTTCCCTGTGGTAAGTACGTGTTTTCTTCTAGCCATTTTAGGGCTTCGTAGTCTATGTTTTCAAATTCGTATGTGATTACGTCGCTTATTGATGCAAGTTTTTTTATCGCTTCCATATCGTTGTACGCTGCTGTGATTTCTATGTCCGATACTTGCCCTGCTGGGCAGTTTGGCTCTGGGTCTAGCACCGCAACTTTGTAGCCCATCGCTTTTGCCGAAAAACTCATCATTCGCGCAAGCTGTCCACCACCTATTATTCCTATGGTTTGGTAGGGGGTTATTGTTTTCATTGGGATTCGTCCTTTCTTTTTGGTTTTGTTATGCGAAAACTTCCCTTTCCAATCGCTGAATGCGTACATCATGTTTCATGAGGTTATCTGTTTGCCGCTCAATCGCATTTGCTGTCATTTTTAATAGTCTCGTGTGCTGGTTTTGGGTTTCTTTGATTTCTGCGACTTCCGTTTCCAATCGGTCAACCTTAGCCTCCACGTTGCTAAGTTTTGCAATTACAGGTTCGAGTTGACGTTTTAAAACTTCTTCCATTAACTGTACCAATTTTTCTTCACTCATGTTAGCATCTCCTTTTTTATTTGGCGTGTTGCGTGAGTACATGTGGTTTGGTATGGGATTATTGTTTTCATTTTGGTTCAACTCCAATTAGATTACCTTGGCTATCTCTTACTGCATGTAAATTTAAGCCGTCCTCTGTGTAAGATCCGCTTCGTCGTCCTAAAGTGTGTGTTGCGTGAGTACATTATCGCGAATTTCTGCGCGGTAGTTTTCCATTTTGTCAAAAATTTCTTTGTCGAACGCGCCTATTATTCTTGCGGCCATTAATCCTGCGTTGGTTGCGCCAGCTACGCCTATTGCCATTGTGGCAACGGGAACAGCGGCGGGCATTTGCACAATTGAAAGCAATGAATCAATCCCACTAAGCGCACGCGACTGAACAGGCACGCCAATAACAGGCAAGGACGTATACGATGCAGTCATGCCTGGTAAATGCGCCGCGCCACCTGCGCCTGCAATAATTACTTTTAAGCCGCGTTCGGCGGCAGATTTTGCATACTCCATCATGAGTTCGGGGGTACGATGTGCGGAAACCACTTTCTTTTCATATGGGATTCCCATATCATCTAAAATTTTGCATGAGTGTTGCATGGTGTCCCAATCCGATTTACTGCCCATTATCACGCCAACTTGCGGATTCATAATTGCATACCTCCCGACATTTTACATGCTTCAGTTTACATTATAAATTCTCGGCGCAAATATATAAAGCAAATACGCAAAATTACACGATAGGTGAAACATCATGCGCGAATCGTGGAAAAAATTACACCATCATTGCCCTTCGCGATTTCACCTGTATATAATGGTCAAAATGGAGATTGCTGGAGGAGATTCATAAATGAAAGCAATAATACTAGCGGCAGGAAAAGGCAAGCGAATGCAATCAGACCTGCAAAAAGTAATGCACCCAATCCTAGGAAAACCAATAGTGCAATACGCAGTAGAGGCGGCAAAAGAAGCGGGCTTCACAGATATAACAGTAGTAATAGGTTCAGATGGCGAAGAAATAAAAAAAGGGCTTAGTGCCACGCACAAAGACCTACACTTTGCAATACAAGAGGTCGCGCTGGGAACAGGCAATGCCGTTCAAGCTGGTGCAGGACGAATACAACCAACCGACGAAGTACTAATCCTATGCGGCGACATGCCCTTAGTAACAAGCGATTTCATAAAAGAAATGATGCAGTACAATCACGCAGAAAAATCAGATGCAGTAGTAGCGGCGGTGTACCTTCCAACGCCAAGTGATTTTGGGCGCGTCTATGACGAAAACGGCGACTTCACAGAAATAGTAGAAGCCCGCGACATAACCCCAAGCCACACAAAAACCGATTGGGCAAACACAGGGGTTTTCCTATTCAAAGGCGATGCATTACTAAACGCCCTAGGCAAAATCACCAACAATAATAATCAAAATGAGTACTACCTAACCGATGCCCCCAAAATTCTTCGCGAAGAAGGCAAGTGCGTGAAGGTATTCCACACTCGTGAAACGTTAGCGGTATTCACGGGGATAAACACGCAAATTCACCTAGCGGAAGCGGTGGCGCATATGCGCAACAGAATCAACGCCCGCCACATGCTAAACGGTGTAAGAATGCTAGACCCAACCACAGTATTCATAGACGACACCGTAAAAATAGCCCGTGGCGTGGTAATTTATCCGAATGTAATCCTAGAAGGTGATTGCGAAATTTCCGCAAACGCGACAATAGGCATGAACACGCATTTAACAAATACCAAAGTATGTGCAAACGCCCATATCCGCCAAAGCGTAGCAACCAACGCAACAATAGGCGCGAAAACAGAAGTAGGGCCATTCGCATATCTACGCCCAAATGCAGTAATAGGCGACAGATGCCGCATAGGAAATTTCGTAGAAGTAAAAAACGCCACCCTAGGCGATGACACAAAAATGGCGCATCTAGCCTATATCGGTGATGCAGAAGTAGGCGAAAACGTAAACTACGGTTGCGGCGCGATAACAGCAAACTACGATGGCAAAAACAAGCACATCACAAAAATAGGCGACAACGCTTTTATAGGGAGTAATTCCAACTTAATCGCCCCCGTGGAAATAGGAAAAGACGGCTTCGTAGCGGCAGGCTCAACAATAACCAACAACCTCCCACCAAACGCATTGGGCATAGCCCGCGAACGTCAATGCATAATCCCAGACTGGAAGCGACCAAGCAAATGACCAAAAAAATAGACCTACTCCCCGAATGGGCGAGAAACGCAAAAACCACACGCAAGCAAATAAAAATCTTGGCAGTCGCACAGACTGCCATATTTTTAATCTTAGCGGCAATTACAATATTTCTACTCGAACAAAACCAACAAGCCCAAGCCGCCACGCAAGAACTAACATCAAGGCTAACCGCGTTCACGTCCTCCCCAGCAGAAGCCGCCGAAGCTTTACAAGCCGCCCGCGCCCAAGCCAATCAAACCGAAGAACTACGCACCGCCGCACTTCCTCCGCAAATAATTCGCGAATGGCTAACCATAATAACTCAAGCCACCCCAGAAAACGCAACCCTAACCCAAATAGACTACAACCAGCAAGAATTACTAATAATCGCCACAGCCACCAACATAAACACAATAGAAACTCACCGCGCAAATTTGTCGCATTTATTTCAAAACGTAAGGCAAGGCAGAATCACCCGCGTGCAAGAAGGCGAATACACTTACGAAATCCGAGCCACAACGACAGGAGGCTGATTCAAATGAAAAATCGAAAAGGCTTTTCATATATGGAAATGGTAATCGCGCTGTCGCTGTTTTCAATTTTG
>WQVV01000134.1 GCA_009785665.1 Defluviitaleaceae bacterium | reverse complement strand
CCTCGTTATTATTATAACTGATTTTTTATGCATTTTCAAAACGCAAGTTCTCCTATCAAGTTCTCCTATGAACTACCGCACCAAGTCATACGCAGAAATTTTACGAATGCGCCGTGTGATTACTAGAATGGTAATGTAAGAGATAGCGGCTAAGGCAATGCTCGCTAAAGTTACCCAAATGTATGGAACATCAAAATTTGCTTGCCTTATTCCGAGTGGAGTCATGATTATGGCGGCGATATTATTAAAGGTGAGTGCCATAAACGCAGCCCCCAAAGAAATGCCCGCGATTAGCGGAAGCAAGAAACTTATGCTTACTTGTTGCATTAGTTCAAAAGTGGTATAGCCCATAGCTTTTTGAATCCCAAGATAACGATACCTACGAACAATCACCGCGCCAACAATGAAGTATAGCACCAGCAGTATTACTACTATAGCAAACCCAAGCATAACGGTGCTTAACAATACGAGTATGCTGGTGACAGTAACCGCGCCCGCTTCAAGCATATCGCGCCAGTTTACGGCGGATAGGATTTCGTTTTCAAAGATGGCTGTTGCTTCTGTCATAAATTCATTTACACAAACGCCGTCTTCCAGATACACGCCTAGTCTTTGTTGCCTAAAGCCTTGTGTTATGTCTTCTATTCCTGCGGTTGTTATGCTTATGTTTACGAAGGCAACTTCATTGGTTGCCCCTTGGCCTTGGGTTAAACCTGTTATCACGAATGGTGTATTCGACGCGCCTATTCGTAAAATGTCGTCTACGCCAACGCCTAGTATATCCGATGCAAAACCCGACAATGCAATCTCGTTTCGATGTATGGGGTAACGTCCTCTGTATATGGAAGGGTTTGTTTTTTTTGCGAAGTCGTCCATTACATAGGTTGTAATTTGTTCGTTGCCTACTGTAATGGTTGCGTTGTCTATAAAAACTGCCTGCCAAACTCCGTTCATGGTGGATATGGTGTTGCGTATATAATTGCTATCTGCGTTGGGGCGAAGCTGAATTACAACATCGGATAATTCTGCGCCAGTAAGAGCCATATACTCTTCACTTTGAGCCGTTGCCATATGGCGTATGCCCACAAAAAAGATTCCAGTGAACGCAATTACTGCAAAAACTATAAACAGCGCGATACTTTGTCTAACATTTTGAAACATTACCTTGCTTCCTAATGCTAAGTTCAAAGATAGTTTTGTGCTATCCAACGGCAAATGATTACGCTTGAAGTTATGTCCAGACACGCCGCCTCTTATTGCTACTACAGGGTCTATGCTTTTTATTTTGCGAGAACCAATCAGCACAAGAACCGACACAATCACAGCGATAACACTTACAGCAATAGTATTTAGCGGAAAGTCAAAACCTTGTTGCCAGAAAAGCCCTGTTTGCATAGCAATTACCCCACGAATAAAAGGCATTACTGCATACGACAGCGGAACGCCCGCAATAGCCCCAAACAAAGCCACCATTAAATATTGCCCCAAAAGCCCTGTACGAATTTGCCAACTTGTAAAACCCGTTGCTTTCAAAGAGCCAATGGCTGGCATATCTTCCTCAATGCTATTGCTTATTCTAAAGTGAATCATGGTGAGACAAACAATCACAATAATAAACGCGAAAACTATTACCATTATAGACAAAATACTTGGCAATAAAATTCTGCCACCAACAAGCATTTCATAAGTCCTTGTTATGAATCTAAGTGATGACCCCAACTCGACACCTTCGTCAAATATTTCGCGTATGAAAAATTCGACATTTCCTTGATTGCCGTATACATCTGCAAACAAGATTGCGGCGTGGTATTGTGAAAAATTTTGTAGTAACTCTACATACATGTACTCTGTTACGTAGAAAGCAAATTGCGTATCGGCGGAATTGGAAAATAAAATATCCTCTGTGAATCCTGCTACTGTGAAAGTTAGGGGTATGCCGTTTACTGTCATTTCCATTGTGTCGCCTAGCGAAAACGCGCCGATTGTTCTAAAACCGTATGGCACAAACACAGGGTTTTCGGCGTTGTGAACCATATCACTAACAAGCAACCAACGAGACACAGCCTGCGAAACTTCCCTATTGCGAAAGAATATTGTTACTTGGCTACCGCTTCGCCAATTAGGAATTTCTGCTGGAACTACAATCCCATCATACACATTTAACGAAATAACTTGCTCGTGATTTTCTATGCGGCTTCTAACTTCGTCTGTTAGCTGAACATATGGCAATGTATAAAACGCGTCGGACGTACCCAACTGCAATGTCATGTTCCCCAAAAAACTTTGAAAGTTTATCGCAAGCATTAAACCCAGATTAAGCATTAGAGATGAAATCAGCAGTAGCACCACTAAAATAATGCCTTGTATTTTCATTTTGGTTATGTTGGCTTTTGCAAGCATGTAAGTTTTGCGCATTATTACCACCCCATTTCTGACAAAAACTCGCCTAGCTGTTTGCGACGCGTTTCGTTGCCTTCTTCGTAAAAACCTAGTTCGCAAATGCCGCGTATTACGCCGTCCATTACATATAAAATACGATTGCCCCGCAACGCCGATTTAATATCATGCGTTACCATAACTATACTTTGCCCGTTTTGGTTTACTTTTGAAAGCGTATCTAAAACCGCCGCACCAGAAGCCGAGTTTAACGCCCCTGTAGGTTCGTCTGCAAAAATTACTGGCGGCTTGTTGATTAATGCCCGTACTATCGCCGCCCGTTGCGCTTCCCCGCCCGACACTTGCGACGGAAACTTTTTATAAATCTCATCTGTTAAATTAACATCTGCAAAAAGTTTGCGCGCATGTGAAGTAATTGCCTTTGCATCTTTTGAAACAAGCAATCCGCAGGCAAGCACGTTGTCCATAATGCTCATGTTATCCAGCAAATACATTTGCTGAAACACAAACCCGCAAAACTTACGCCGAAACAACGCCATTTTGTCACTGTTAAGCTTAGATATATCTGTACCCATAAAGTCCACATGCCCCAAAGATGGCGAATCCATACCGCTAAGGGTATACAGCAACGTAGACTTCCCCGCTCCAGACGCGCCCATAATTACAGTAAAATCGCCTTCATAAATTTCCAAGTCCAAATTCTTAATCACATGCTGCTGCACTCCACCCGTTGAAAATGTTTTCGTTAGTTTGTTAGTTTTCAAAATAGTCTTTTTCATGTCATAACCTCCAAAATTATTTTTGCGACCAAACTTTATAGCGATTTCGTTTGAAATTGGGCTTCGTCTGTCGTCAATTCTGCGTAGAAACGTTCGCAGAATTGACTCGTCCTCAGCCCATTTCAAATCGAAACGCTTACATGACATCAGTATACATTTTAAATCCTTAACAAAACTTTTCCTATCCTTACAGGATTCTTAAATATTCTTAACGCTGGTTAAGATTTCGAGATTTAGTGCGTGTTCTCACTACTAAGAACCTGCGGTCAATAAAATCACGCCAAATTGACATAAAAATGGTACGCTTTTTGGTTAATTTTCTGCCCTGCTATGCACTGCAAAAAATTGTGTCAAAAAACGTACCATTTTTGTAATTCTTCTAATCCGCTACTAACTCTAAAATTGCCCAAAATGCGGGTTTTGGTTCAAAATTTCCGTCTTCGTAATTGTGAAGTAATGGTGCGCCGCCAGCCAGCCAACTCCATTCATCAGCCATGCCCCAGAATGATACGCGGTCTATATAATTTGAAAATTCCATAAATAGCGCGAATAAATTTCTGTACATATCTGCTTGTCGGCGGTGTTGTGCGGCGGTGAGTTGCATTGTTCTGCCTTGCGAAGCCCCATTGCGTGATGTTTCAAAGTCTGCAAGCCTTACGTCCAATTCTGTAATGTGAATGCGTGCGCCTGTTGCGGCGAAGCGTTGAAGTGATGCGCGAATATTGTTTAAGTCTGTTTGGAAGTCTCCGCTTGATTCGTAATGCCCTTGCATTCCTATTGCTTCGATAAGGAGTCTTCCGTCATAGAGCGGGTCGCGTTGCCAACGCGCATTTATCTGCTCAACCATTTGTGCCATTGCTTCGCGTTTTGCTGGAAGGTATTCAGAAAAATCATTGTACATCAGCGTAGCGTAAGGGTCTGCGATACGCGCAAAACGGAATGCGTAATATATAAAATCTGAACCGCATTCATTGCCTGTTGCACCATTGGCAAAAGCGTCGTACCACGGGGCATAATTTCTGTTGTATTCCGCACTAATCGTGCTGCGTCTTCTTAAATGCCGCCGCCAGTCGGGGTTTGCATTCCATGTGGAATGGTCAATCCAACCGTTAAATGCTTCGTTTACAACTTCCCATGCGTCCATTCGCCCACGATATCTGCCTGCGACTGCTGTCACATACATTTCCATATTGGAAATTGCTTCGGCGCGGGTTAATGGTTCGTTGGTGACAACGCCGTTTCTTGTGGTGTTCACCATCCAGCGTCGGGACTCAATTCCCCAAAAAAGTACATGTCCTTTCAAATATAAATCATTCTCATTTGCCCAATCTACAATGCGGTCTGCATGTATCCAGTTCCATGTTTCTGGGTTAAAGTTGGGTTCTTCTGGTGTAATTTGATTGATTTTGTGGTGGTTTTCCGCCGTAACCGCATTGTATTGATGCAAAAAATGCGCCATTGCGCCGCGTGATTCTAAGCGATGGAAGTCACCCCAACCGCCCCAAATGTTTCCCACCAGAAAATAATCGGAAAACGCTTCCGCTAAAGAAGGAATCCTGTTTGCAGGAAGCGGTGGCTCAAGCGGAACTAAACGAATACTGTCAACCGTAAAAGACATACTTTCTGCATACGAGTTGGTTTGAATGCGGAAAGTATTAAAACTGGAAAGAGGAAATCCGCTAACAACTGTATCTCTGTTAAACGGCCCGTAGCTTAATGTAAAACTTGGGCTTGCGGTACGTACTCCCGCACCATCAAGCCACGGAAATATATTGTTACCGTACATTTGTAAAAACATTTCTGCGTTTGCGGGAATCGGAGACGTGGCACGCCCTGATACTTCCAATGTGTACTCAACGCCTGCTACAAGGTTGAGTGCGGAAATGCGAATATCCAATGCGTCCCAAGTATTTTGCCGCCCAGTTACGCTTATGGAGGGAGAACCTTGATGAGTGGCAACCGTTATGGTTGGGTTTCCGCTTCTTTGCAAATACGTGAATTGTGAGATTGCATTTGAAATGTCGGTATCTGTAGCAATTCCAGCAATTTCAGAATCATCTGCCAACGAATATACAACCTCACGGGCATCTACTCCGTAAACATATGCGGGAATTTCAGGCGCGGGGGTTGGCGTTGGAACTGGCGTGATTACGACAGGCGCGACTGTTGCTACTTGTTGAGTTCTTATTACCACAGTATTGCGCCCAGCGTCCCAACTAACGTAATATCCGACACTTTCCAAAATTGCCCGCAACGGAACCATTGTGCTTCCTCCGATTATTTGCGCGGGAACATCAAGGTTTTGCGGCATGTTGTTTGTTGTAAAAATAGCACTGCCAATGGTAATAATCACAGTATGACTTGGGCGTGTTAGTGTTGCCGTGCGGGCTTGGTCGTTCCAATTTACAATAAATCCAAGTTCTTCAAAAACCCCACGCACAGGAACAAGCGTGCGTCCATCTGCAATAACAGGCCCTTGCGCAGGAAAATGTACAGCTCGCCCGTCTACTTCAACGAAAATTTCACTGCCCGCACTTACATTCACAGTGGTGAAAATCGTAAGAAGTATCACCACTGCGGGTAAAAAAGATAAAAAATGCTTCTTCATATCAAAACTCCTTTCGTATTCATCCGTAAGTATAATATCAAAAAATCGAAAATTTAGGGAGAGTGGATTTTATGGACTCAACTGCCGCTAAACTGGCAGAAGCACATAAAAGTATGAAACAAATAAAACGGGTTAAGCGGCACAGCCGAATTTTGCCCTAGGAACTGGATGGCTAAATGTGTAAGTTGTTTTTGAACAGTTCCTAAGCTAATGGTAGGATTACTTGTGTAATTAAGCCTTGGTTAGCATTTGATAGATGAATGTTGCCGCCCATTTCTTGTAAAAGGTGCTTTGCTATATACAGCCCTAGACCGTAGCCGTTTATGTTTGTTGTGTTTTTTCCTCTGTAAAACTTGCCGAATAGAAGGGGTAGTTCTTCGTTGTCTACCCCTTTGCCAAAATCTCTGAACGTGATGATTAGCGATTGCCCATCAAAGTTGGCGGCTACTTCTATTTTTGTGTTTGCGTATTTGTATGAATTGCCTATTATGTTGTCGAAAACTTGCCCTAGTCTTACGGTATCGCTCAGTAGAACGCAATCGGGAATTTGTACTTGGTTTGTCATTTTTTTGTAGTCTGCGCTTTGGATTAACTGTGCTAATGTTGTGCTTGGAAATTCTGTGATGCTTACCTTTAGGGCTTCAAGTTCCTGTAGCGTGGAGTGGAACATATCGTTTACAAGTACCGTAATTTCTTCTGCCTTGTTGAACATCTCCTGTAGTTGGTATTTTGTTTTTTCGTCGTGGTCGCGTATTTGCATTAGCTCTATCGTTGCTTTTATTGCCGCCACTGGCGTTTTTAGGTCGTGGGATATTGTTGCTACTAATTCTTTTTTGCGGAGGGTTGCTTCTCTTTCGTTTTCTCTTGCGGTTTTTAGTTCTTCTCTTAAAATGTCAAAGCTTTCGGTGAACGCGCCTAATGTGCTGTGTTTGTCCATTTTTATTGGCGTGTCTAAATCACCTCTTGCTACGTTTTTTGCAAAATCTTTTAGCCGCACAAATGGGTCGATTATTCGCTTTTTGTAGTACATATGCAAAATCAAAAACACAGCAACAAAAAACGCTTGGTATACACCAACCGCCAGTAATATATTTATGTTTCGGCGTTGCCCCGATTGATGAACTTGCTCAAACTCCTGCGTTATTCCCCCAAGCAGAATGTCTAATGCTCTTGCGTGGTCGGCTTCTTCAATTGCGTATATTGAATACATAACTGCTTCGTTTATAGCTGTGGTGGATAATCTGCTAGGGGCAGAGTTTGCAATATACACCGAAAGCCCAATAAAACACAGGGTCGATACCACTATGAATAATGCTAAAATTTTTTTCATGATGCCCTCACCTCGGATTATGCACATAATTACATATCATACTTTTTCCGCTAAAACAAAGGCGCGGTAAAAAACCGCGCCAATAGTATAACAAATAACCCAAATTACATATAGAAGCACACAGCCGAATTTGCACCGTCCCAGCAACTTATGGAAAAGCCTATCGTCTGATTACTTCAAGACCAATTAAGTTTCTGTTCTCGTCGCGTTGCGCGTGGATATGTAGCCCACTAGCATTATTGTCACCATGCACTACTCTATCCAAAACACCTCGTCTATCTTCAAAAAAAGCAACTTGTTCATCGTTGTAATATAAATTTCTTGTTTCTGAATCTAATATCAGTCCAAACTCTTGATACACGTTAAAGGTGTCTTCAATAAATCCGTCTATAAACCCCTCAATCCCTTGTTCATTGAGTTGCGCCAAACTGCCCGAACAACCACTAAAAACAATCATAAACAAACCTAACATCAGAACTACGAAACCGTAACAAATTTTTCTTGAATACAAATTACCAACTCCTATCTCTTCGCAAGATTCTATACCAAACTATTAGAAAGTGTCAATTTTTTATTGCGCCGCCACCTCGGTTGCGTTGAAAATATACCCTCGCCCCCATATGGATTGAATGTACCTCGGCTCGTTGGGGTTGCTTTCGATTTTTTCGCGTAGACGGCGTATGTGTACATTTAGCGTGTTGTCGCTGGTTTGGCTGTCTTCCCATACGCCCTTGAATAGTTCGTCTTTTGTTATTTCGCGGTTGCGGTTTTTTACGAAATAGGCTAGTAGCTTGTATTCCATGCCTTTTAATGCTAGGGGATTTCCTGCTATGGTTGCCTCTTTTCGTTTGAAGTCTACTTGTAGGTTATCATGCGCAAAAATGTCTTCTGTGCCTTTTCGATAGCGGCTTAGAATCACTTTAACTTTTGCCAGCAACACCGATAATGAATACGGCTTTTGAATGTAATCGTCGCCGCCTATTGACAGGGCTAGTAATTGGTCGGTGTCGCCCGTTCGCGCACTTATAAATAGAATTGGAATTTCTGATGTTTCTCGTACTTTTCTGCATATGTCAAAACCTGTGCCGTCTGGCAGATTTATGTCCAGTAGCATTAAATCTGCTTCGTGGTCGTATAAAAATTCCATGCAGTTTTGATAATTTTCTGCGCGGTGGGTTTTTATGCCAAACGCGTTAAAATACTCGCATGTTGATTCCCCTAGTAGTTTGTCATCTTCTACGAGTAGGCAGTCGTATTTCATTTTTTTTCTCCCCTTTATGAATATTGTAATGCTCTACGCGGTCCAATGTCTACAATAAATTATAAAACTGTCATGAAAAATTTGCACTTGACATAAAATTTTGTTACAGTATTTTTGGAAAGTGGGCGTTTGCATGGGTGACGTTTCGTTGGTGATTTTGGTT
>WQVV01000133.1 GCA_009785665.1 Defluviitaleaceae bacterium | reverse complement strand
TTTCGTATAGCTTAATCGCGGGTTCGTTGTGGTCGATTACCTCAAGGACGTGGCTGTTAAAAGGCGAAGCTTCCATTACATATGAAAGAAGCCCATAGGTCGCGCCCTTCCCCTTGTGTTCGGACGCGGCGGCAACAAATTCGATTGAACCTTCTTGCGGCAACATCTCGAAGGGGTAGGGTTTATTCACTACAAATTTGTTCACTCCCCAGTACGCTATTCGCCCTCGGATAAATCCTAATTCCTTAATCAAAAATTTTTTGTCCATTTGAAGTGGCGGCGGCTTTTTGTCTGTACAGCCAACAAGGGACATTATTTCCTCGCCCTCCACTGCTACATAAAAACTGTTTAAAACAAAACTATGCGCAAAGGCTTTCGCAAGTTTTGCCTTATCCTTTGAAAAACTACTTAACCCATGCTCGTAAAATCCTTCCGCAAAAATTTTTGCTATTTGCTCGCGTGGGTTGAAGGGTAAATCGCTTGCTTTTACAAATTCCATGGCTGTATTCCTTTCTTATAGACAACCGCCTATACTTCAAATATTTCTCGCAATAAATCCAAGGTTTTTAATGCTTCCTTGAAATTTATATCCTCAATCATTCTTATCAAAATTGCAGTTTCTGGGATTGTACGCAGTTCATCTATTAAATCTAGTGCGTTGGCGTTTTGGGATTTTAGCAAGGGGTGGAGCTTATCAAACAATGCAGTAACTTTATTTTTGTCAAAGTCTTTGTTTTCTGATAGCACCGCTACTTCTGGTTTGCCAATATCATCTAGTACGCGGGTTAGTTCATTTTGCAAAGTGGACAACTGCTCCATTGTTGGAGCTATGTTTTTTGCCAGCGAAATTTCCAAATCATTTGCCACTTGCACCAAAGTGTTTTCGCCAATAAGCCCAGCAACACCTTTAAGCGAATGCACCAAACGATGAGCGGTTTTATTATCGCCTAAATCTAAAGCCTTGCTTATGCACTGAAACGAGTTCTTTTGAGTTTTAACAAACTCTAAGCGCAATCCCCCGCGTAAGGAATCGCCGCTTAAATAATCATCAATGCTGCCCTGTTTAATTGACATAAGGCTATCTTTTTTCGCCTTATCGGTTCTAGCCGATTCGATTACCTCTGGCGATTGCTTATCTCTAATGTACTTAATCAAGACAGTGTTCAAAAGTTTTGTTTGAATGGGTTTTGAAATAAAGCCGTCAAAGCCACTTTCGATAAACTTTTCGGCTTGCCCTATTAGGGCGTTTGCGGTTAGGGCTACTATGGGGTGGGTATAACCCATCTCCCGCATAATACACATAGTTTCCAAACCGTCCAGTCCAGGCATCATGTGATCCATGAAAATAATGTCGTAGACCGAACCCTGCTTAATTTTATCAATGGCTTCCTGCCCATTAATACATGTTTCAATGCTAAGGTCGTAAAATGCAAGCAAACCTTTGGCAACGTATAAGTTTGCGTCTGTATCGTCAACAACAAGCACTTTGCCGTAAGACATTGGCTCTGGCACAAAACTGAAACTCTTTGCGGCAACGTGTGTGTACTCGTCAAACCGTTGCAAATTATCTGCCATTTCCTTGCCCAGAACTTCGTTACCAGCAATTTCTTGCGGTATACGAACAACAGCGGTAGTACCTTTGCCCGCTTCGCTTTCAATTTCAATTTGCGCGCCCATCATTTGCACTAGCCCGTAAACAATGGCCATTCCCAGCCCTGTACCTGCTACGGAATGCAGTTCATTCATATGGAAGCGTTCGTATTCGTGGTACAGGCTTGCTAACTGTTCTGTGGTCATACCAAGCCCCGTATCACGGACGGTAATTACCAGCGTTATATAATTATCGTTTTGCCTATGGCATTCAAACGATAATTCCACCAAACCAGACACTGTGTATTTGAAGGCATTTGAAAGCAAATTGCTAGTAATCTGCTCGATACGAAGAACGTCCCCAATTAGCGTAGCGGGCAGGTCTTCATCAACCGACACGCGGAATTTAATATCCTTGCTACCAAGATACAAGAAATACAAATGTGCAGAATCGCTAATCAAACTAGGAACGTCATACTCTGCTGGCAGAATTGCCATTTTGCCAGATTCAATTTTCGAGTGGTCAAGAATGTCGTTGATAATGCCCAGCAGAAGTGTAGACGAGTTATAAATTTTTGCGAAAGCTTCTTCAATTTGCGGAGATATGCTGGGGTTTTGCAATTGAATTTCCGAGATACCCATAACCGCCGTTACTGGTGTGCGTATTTCGTGGCTCATTCTTGCTAAAAATCTGCTCTTGGCTCTGTTACTTTCTTCTGCAATTTCTATGCGGTACATTTGGGCGGCCTGCTCTACGCGACGATAGGCACTTGCTATCATCAGAGATGCAGAACGCAAAATATCCATTTCTTCACTGTCAAATGTTCGTTCGTCTTTGCAATCGTCAATGCTGAAAATGCCCCATGGTTGACCGTCGTAAAGCAAGGGGATTATAACAACGGACTTTAACGCGTCGTATGGGTTCAAAAAGGCTTGCTCTGCGGCGGGTAAAGCGGATACTGGCCCGTTGAAGTATTTGCCCGTAAGTAACATTTCGCTAAATCCGTCCAAAACTCCGAACGGTATTTTTTGCTCCATGCTAATTTGCGGAGTTCTAAGCCCAAGTTCCGAACTCCATTCGCAAAGCGAGGTGATGCTTGCGCCTTCCTCGTCAATAACGGTACGATGTAAGTTCATGCGGTCTGCGCCCAAACAAAAACAAAGTGCCTCCATGCTTTGCATTACGGCGTTCTCTAAACCTTCTTCACTGTTTACTGCAAGTAGCATTGCCGCCGCTTGGTTTACTACAGATAACAATTTTTCGCGGTTTTTAAGGGCTTCATGCGCTTGAGCTATTACTAATTCGTTTTCGCGATTTTTTTTGACTTGCTCCATACGGTGGCGCACATTGGTTATCATCAAACTTGCGGAATGCAAAATATCCATTTCTTCATGGGATAAGGTGCGTTCGTTTGTACAGTTGGCAACAGCAAAAACACCCCACAAATTTTCTTGATAAAATATGGGGATAATCACCAAGGATTGAATCGCGCTAGTGGGGTCTATAGCAAGCCGTTCACTAGCGGGTAATGCCGTCATTAAGCCGTTGAAGGGTTTGCCGCCAATGACTAATTCCTCGCATTTAGGCAGTGCGCCGCGAGGTAGTTTTTGATACATGCTCATGGGCTGTTTTTGCTGCCCGTACTTAGAAAGCCACTGGCTATCAATAGAAATATCAACTGCGTCCAACGCCACATCAACCCTAAGCAAAGCCACGCTGTCGGCTTTTAGGCAATGCCCTATCATTTCCATGCTTTGCACTATGGCATTCTCGAAGTCGCCGTTATCTTCCACCGCAAGCAAAGTTTCGGCTGCATTGTTTACCGTATTAAGCAGTTCTCCACGGCTTTTTAATGTTTGTAACGCGCCTTCCAACTGCGCTGTCATTTCGTTTTGATGCCGCAAATCACGCAAATAACCAATTTTGGAGGGTTTGCCGTTTAGTGTCACCATTCGTAATGTTACTTCGCACGGAATTAGCTTGCCGTCCAATGTGCAATGCATCCAGTCAAATTGCGTCTTGCTGGTTTCAGTTGTTTCCTTCAAAAGCTCCAGCAATCGAGTTTTTGATAGAGAACCATCTGGCTGATACTCTGGCGAGAGTTCAAAAAATCTTTCTTTATACTCATGTTTGCCTTTTAACTCAAAGAGTTCGACCATTACTTGGTTACAATCCGATATATTAAAATCCTCGTCAGTGACACCACAGGCTAGGGGCGACGAATCTAACATTGCCTGTAGTTTTTGCTGGGTAGCACTTTGCATTTCAATGAGTTCGTAATGCCCGCGCATATCCTGCACATAAATGATTGCAAAGTTCTTTTCTTCTAACCTTACACGAACAATTGTAAATTCAGTAGGAATGGGCTTTTGGCTTAAAGTGCGTGCTGTCCATTCAAATTTTGCGTAACCCGTACTAAAGGCTTCTTGCAATTTGCCCATAACCATAGCCCCACCAGAATACATATCTTCATCATCAAACTGGGGTGCGATTTCAAAAACATGGTTTATAAAATGCTGTTTATCCCTAAATTCAAAAAGGGTAACGGCTACTTGATTACATTCAACAACATTAAAAGCCTCGTCCATAATAAATGTGCAAACGGGCGAAGAATCCAACATAGCCTGCAACCTCTGCTGAACAGAACGCTCTGCGTCTAATTGCCTAGCGGCTATGAAGTCATCGTCTGTCTCGCGTAGATACACCATTATGCCAAAGTCATCACCATGCGCAACCCGTACCATTGTTGCCGCGCAAACAAATTCCCTGCCATTTTTCGTCTTTGCAACAAACGGGCCTTGAAACATGCCTTCCTGCATTGTCTGCATCATTGCTTTAGTAGCGTAATCGGTGGTTAATTCGCCGTTAAGCTGATACTCGGGCGTGTTTGTTGCAAGCGTCGAGCGGCTCATTTCGCCCTTGGAATCCATTTCGTACATACGCACAGCATGTTGGTTGCAATCAATTACTTCGCCAACACTGTTGTAAAACCAACAGCCTATTGGCGCGGAATCCAGCATTGTATATGTGCGGTCGTAAGCATCATTTGCGGTGGTTGCAACCGTCGAAACTTCCTTAGTACTAGCGCGTTCGGAAATAAGGGAGCAAACTATTTTGCGCCCTAAATATTCTGCGGCATAAAGCTGAATGCTACAATCTATGTGTATACCGTCCATTCTTTTGTATAACCAGTCGAATTTTGCTTCCCCATGCTCTAGGGTGTGTTTAATCCAATTTTGCATAGTTTCTTTAGAATTTTTGCCATCTGG
This sequence comes from Defluviitaleaceae bacterium, assembly GCA_009785665.1. Taxonomy (GTDB): domain Bacteria; phylum Bacillota; class Clostridia; order Lachnospirales; family WQUN01; genus WQVC01. The sequence goes on along the minus strand of WQVV01000133.1, from coordinate 3,722 downwards.
TTGATACGCTGGCAAAAGTTCTACATATCTTTTATGAAACGCTTCCTTGGAAGAAACACCGAAAAAACTTAGCGTAGGAATGCTAACATCTATGATTATGCCGTCTCCGTCGCATAATTTTACACAATCACCACTTGAGTTTATCATTTCTTTTATTTTAGATTCCGAGATTGGCATTGTAATCAGCCTCCACCGATTTTAAATTGCTCTACCAACGACAAAAGCATAGTAGCTTGACCAGATAGCTCCTCGCTAACAGAAGCGTTGGTTTGTACAGAAGCCACATTATCCGACACACTGCGGTAAATTGCATCTATGCTGTTTTGAATCACGCTTATTTCTTTCGCATGTTCGCCAGATGCAATGGCAATGTTTTGCATTACTTCTGTAGCACTTGCCATCATATCTACAATAACGCGTAAAGCTTCAGCAGTCTGTGCTGATTTTACCATACCTTCGTCAACTCTGCTCAATGATTTTTTAATCATTTCAGATGTGTTTTTTGCCGCGTCGGAACTGCGACCAGCTAGGTTGCGTACTTCTTCTGCTACAACCGCAAAACCTTTGCCGTGTTCGCCAGCCCGTGCGGCCTCAACAGATGCGTTTAACGCTAAAAGATTTGTTTGGAATGCAATGCCATCTATAACATTTACGATTTTGCCTATCTCCATGGACGACAGCTTTATTTCTTCCATGGTTGCGGCCATTGATTCCATATGGCCCGAGCTTTGGTTTGCGGCATCTTGCACTTTTGCCGTAAATTCACCCGCCGATTTTAAGTCATCTGCGTTGCTTAGTGTTTTTTCTGTTAGCGTGGTAACGGCTTCTTTCATGTTGCCCATTGCGGTTGCTTGCTCTTCAAAACTTGCCATAAGGTCTTGGGAAGAATGCGAAATTTGTTCCGCGCCCGATTCAACCTGCGAAGTTGCATTTTGAATTTCCGACACCAATGTCACAATAGAATGTACCATACCGTCCATTGATTGCTTGATGGTTGTGAAATCGCCAATATAATTTTGTTGCATTGTAACACTAAAGTTTTTGTTGGCAAACTCTTGTAGTAAGCGCGAAAGTTCATCAACGTAGTCCTTGATAAAGGCGACGGCATGTTCCATAGAACTGCCAATTTGCTTGTACGTAGCCGCGACTTGGGAAGTCTCGTCATCTTGGGATTTTGGCGCGTATGCAAATTGCAACAAACCTTTTTCAAGTCCATCTCGAAGTGTTTTTGTAATTTCGGCAACCTCTTGTTCTTGATAAACGCTTATTTTCTCTGAACGTTGTTTAGCCTCAACTATTTCCGTAATATCGTATGAAAAATGGATAAAGGAATTAATTTTGCCTGCGTTATCCATAATTGGTACTATTGTGTGGCTTCCGTGAATGGTTCTGCCGTCAAGCGTTGTAAATTGAATGGGATATTGAACTATCCCCTTTGTGGCAGTAGCTTCGTCGTACTTTCCAGTAAAAAACACCGCTTGGTCTGGTGGCAGAATATCGTGAAAATTTTTCCCCAATATAACTTCGGGGTCATAACCATAGGCGCGGTTATAGGCATTTACAAAGGTGTAACGATATTCCGTATCTTGAATCATAATCCCGCAAGGTATTTTGTCCATGTACTGATAAAAACCACTGGCTATATCTTCAACGCCACTAAGAATTTTTTGGAAGTCGCCCTTTGATGAATACTCAATTTTCTTTGCTTGAAGCTTGCCAACCAGAATTTCTTCGCTTCTTTTTTGAATTTCATCAAAAGTTGTTCGTATAACGTCCACAAGGTCGAGAACATCTTGGGTTAAATCGCCGATTTCATCGGGGGTAATTTTTTTGCGATTGATATTTATGTTTGTGTTGCCCGCCGCAACATCTTTGATATTTTTTGCAAGGGTGTCTAGTGGCTTTAACGATTGCGCAATCATCAAGTACAGTAGCACAAAAACAACGATACTACAAAACAAGGCAATAAAAATAGCATTCCTAGCCTGTGCTATTGTAGCCGCTAAACTATCCGCTTGAGATAAACTAATCGAAAACAAACCAACAGGAACGTCGTTCATGCCATACAATGGGAAGCTGTATGTTAAATAATTACCCTCCGCTTTAGGGCTGGCATGGGTTGTTGCCACAGGAACTTCATCTGCATAAACCGTAAACTCTGTGCCAAATATATCAGAAAGCTGGTTCAAAAAATCAGGGGTGCTTATGTCAAATTGCACATTAACGCCGCCAATGATTCTGTTACCATCTCTTATCGGCATTGTAACAGTCCTGCCTATTGGCGCGGCGGCCGTGCTTGAGTAAATGGATACAGTCTCGCCATTAAGCGCGGATAATGTTGCATGAACGGCACTAACTCCTTCTGGATTATCGGGCAAATGAGAACGCGCCAAGATTACTGCATCATAGTCAACAACAATAATCGCATTTACTCCAAGCAAGGACTTTTGCTCAACTGTATATTGGTGAATTTCTGTTCTGGTGCCTTCATTAACCAGCTTTATTAGTTCCGCGCTGTTGGCTAACGCCGTTGCCGCTAAGTACGCTTTCTGCTCATAAGCTTCCAGATGTGCGCGCACTGTCTGGGTTGCCGTGGTCATTCTGTTGTGTTCAACATCTTCCGTAAACAATCGTGTGCTTCTGGTTACAAAACCAATCACAATAATAATCATTGCCCCTATCATTAAAATTGCTGGGAAAATGGTTCGGCTTTTCCATGTGTTAAACATGCGGAAAGTTATACTCTGGTTGCTATCAGACAAAGCCAAGTGCATAAGCACAACAGCTATAGTAACACCTATAGAGGTAGGGTCTATTGATAACGGTATAGCATCTGCCATGTATAATAAATTCCCTATCAAAATAGCAGTAAACGCAACAATAAACAAAACAGAGGAAGTGCGGTTGGAGTTTGTTTTTTTGAAAAGCCCATACACCGCCATAGCAATAGAGACAATCACCAACAAAACAGAGTAAGCAGCATGAACAAAAAACCAAGCCCCCACGCTGTATTCAAAATCACGCGGCCAAACGGTTAGGCTAACTACATTCCTTAGTAGTGGGTGGAAACTTGATGTTAAAGCCACAATCGCGGTTATGCAGGGAATAATAAAAAGCAAAATAACCACAAGGCGCGGTATTTTGCTTTCCGAAAAAACAAACTGATATATGACAAGGAAAAGCGCGAGAGACGCAAACGCCACAAACGTAACAACCAGATTAGAAACAAAAACATTTATGCTAATGTTATCTATGTGCAACATTGCAAAGTCTGCGGCAATCCAACAAAACACGCTGATACATGAAAACATAAGTACAGGGTTGCGCCGCGTTCTAATGTAGTTCACTCGCACCGCAACAAAAACAACAAATACAACCAGCATCAAAAATATATAGATGCCGCTGGCTATTACATTAACCATAAATGTCACTCCTCTAAGTAATAGACAAAATAGTTTTGCAAAAAATTTAGGGCGCGTTGCTAATACTAAAATGCAACACGCCCTAAGAAAGTATAACGTTCCATTGTTATTTCATCAAGATATTTTTTTTATTAGAAAACAACAAAGAACCAATCATATTAAGATTTTGTCATTTTCATGTATACTGTGAGCAAGTTAAGAGGAACAACCGTTGTAACAATTACATTAACCAGCTCTAGCGACAAACAGTAGCCCTGTCCCTGCGGAAATTCTGGCTCTGGTGCTAAGCGTTGCAGTGGT
>WQVV01000132.1 GCA_009785665.1 Defluviitaleaceae bacterium | reverse complement strand
CAGTGCCGCAGGCCCAGCCGAAAAATTGTAGACTCTCATAATTCCTCTCCATTCTATTAATCATTGTCTTAGATTTTACCATTTTGTAGCTGAAATGCAAATGTTTGAAGAAGAGCCTAAACAGATTCTTAAAACAACCCTTTAATTAATCCATTTCTGTCAACGTCTATTTTTTCGGCGGAGGGTGTTTTGGGTAGGCCTGGCATTGTCATTATGTCGCCTGCTAGTGCTACTACAAAACCTGCGCCAGCGGATAATCGCACTTGACGTATTGTAATTGTGAAATCTTCGGGTGCGCCAAGTTTTTTTGCGTTGTCGGTGAAGGAGTATTGCGTTTTTGCCATACATATTGGCAAGTCTTCGTAACCTAGCTTTTCTAGGTTTTTGATTTCTCTCGCCGCGTCTGCTGTTAAGGAAATTTTACGTGCACCGTATATTTCTTTTGCGACTGTTTCGATTTTTGCGCGGATTGGTTGGTGTAGGTCGTAGGTGAATTTCATGGAAGCGGGCTTTTCTTCTATGGCTTTTAGAACCGCGTTGGCAAGTTCCAAACCGCCCTCACCACCACGCCCGAATACTTCGGACAGAGTACATGTTACACCCATTTCTTCCGATGCTTTGTGAACTATGTCGATTTCGGCGGCGGTGTCGGTTGGGAAACGATTTATTGCTACTACACAGGGTAGCCCGTATTTTTCCGTAATATTGCTAATGTGCCGCCGTAAGTTTGGAAGCCCGTTTTCTAGGGCGATTAGATTCTCTTTGCTTAGGTCGAATTTATTGCCACCGCCGTGATATTTTAATGCGCGAATGGTTGCCACAAGCACCACTGCGCTAGGTGAAATCCCAGTGCGACGGCATTTGATATTTATAAATTTCTCCGCGCCAAGGTCTGCGCCGAAGCCTGCTTCAGTAATTGCGTAATCGCCAAGTTCCATTGCTAGACGTGTTGCCGCAACTGTGTTGCAACCATGCGCGATATTCGCAAATGGGCCGCCGTGGATAATCGCGGGTGTTCCTTCTAGCGTCTGAACTAAGTTCGGGTCGAATGCTTCTTTTAGCAATGCAGTCATTGCGCCTGCGGCTTCTAAGTCTCCTGCTGTTACAGGAGTTCCAGCGAAGGTGTAGGCCACAACTATTTTCGATAAACTCTTCTTCAACGCCGAAATATTCTCCGCCAGACAAAACACCGCCATTACTTCTGATGCCGCCGTAATGTCAAACCCGTCCTCACGAACAGTTCCGCTTCCCTTGCCCCCAAGCCCTGTTACAATATTTCTAAGCTGACGGTCATTCATATCCATCACGCGCCGATACACCACTGTTCGTGCGTCGATATTCAAAAGATTCCCCTGCTGTATATGATTGTCAAGCATAGCCGCAAGCAAATTATGTGCCGATGTAATCGCGTGAATATCCCCAGTAAAGTGCAAATTAATGTCCTCCATGGGAATTACCTGCGCATATCCACCACCAGCCGCACCACCCTTCAAGCCAAACACCGGCCCTAAAGACGGCTCACGCAAACAAATAACGGCATTCTTGCCCAGCCGCGAAAATGCATCTCCTAAACCTACTGTTGTAGTTGTTTTTCCTTCGCCCGCAGGAGTTGGACTAATCGCTGTCACCAGAATAACTTTGCCCTGCTCCTTGCCAGCCGTTTTGTATGTGTAATTCACTTTGGCTTTATAATGCCCATACTGCATCACATTCTCCATTGGAATCCCAACCTTGGCTGCAACTTCCAAAATAGGCATTATATCCGCCGCTTGTGCTATTTCAATATCTGTTCTCATAAAACCTCCCATTTGCGTAGTGTCCACACGCCCTATTATCCGCTAGTAATTGTAATATGAAATTTCCTAAGATTCAAGCGCGGAACATAATAAACAAAACCATTGGGCCATACACAAAAATTAGTCTTCTCGCATACAATGAAAGCGCAAGGGCAGGTGGGCTGTTTCACGATTAACACTTGTTCGGGCGTGTCACGGGAGGTGACAGATATGTTCTTCTCACAAGTTTTACAGGGCTTTTTTTTGTTTGGACACTTGGCAGGTGGCAACTCGTTTCCGAAGCCGCTTTCCGCAGATGAAGAGAAAATGTACCTTCAAAAATACGCAGACGGCGATATTGACGCAAAAAATATACTAATAGAACACAACCTAAGATTGGTACCTTACGTCTCCAAAAAGTACAACAACCACGCAAAAGATGCCGAAGACCTGATTTCTGTAGGCACTATAGGTCTTATAAAAGCCGTAGCCACTTTCAAACCCGATAAAAAAACTCGCCTAGCCACTTATGCAATAAGATGCATTGATAATGAAATTCTAATGTCAATACGTGCAGGAAAGAAAAGTGCAGGTGACATCTATCTGCAAGACATAGTGGGGGTAGACCGAGAAGGCAACGAGGTACGAGTAGAAGACAAAATAGCCGACGACAAAGATGCAATAGACGACCAAGTAGGTCTAAAAATGCAAATCAAAAGATTGCGCGAAGTAGTGTGCAAAGTATTGCACGGGCGAGAAAAAATCGTAATAATAATGCGCTATGGATTGGGTGCAGAACCAGAAGAGATGACGCAGCGGGAAATTGCGAGCAAGTTAGATATAAGTCGCAGTTATGTTTCTCGGATTGAAAAAAAAGCACTAACAAAATTACGCAAGGAATTGTCGGAAGCTAAATAAATAACAAAGCCCGCACGAAAATGTTGATATTTTCGTGCGGGTTTTTGTGTTATAGTTGTTTAAAACGGTCTTGGGCTTGCGAGATATAATATTTAACTATACGCATCAATTATATTGCTTGCGCAAAGTGAACATCATATAATCAAAGAAAATCCCGGTAAATGTTTTCGGCATTCCGTATAGAAAAGGAATTTTACAATGCAAAAAGTAGAAGGAAATACAGATGGAATCCGTCGTTCGTATATAGAGCGGCTGGAGACAATTTACGAAATGGAAATAGACCGCAAACAATTTTGTTCGGCGGAAATGGTTGAGACGCTTGTGTTTTTCACGGCGGTAACAGGGCGAGAAGCCATGGTGTATTTGGAGCGTTCTGGGCGAATAGAAACGGTTCGTGTGGGCGAGCAGGATAGGGTGCATTTGCCAACCCTTCGCAAGCGTCGTTCAGAAAGCCGATTGAGTGGGCTTAGGTGTATTCACACGCATCCTGCTGGTAATCCTATGCTTTCGCAGGTGGATATACAATCTTTGAAAAGTTTGAAGCTTGACGCAATGGCTTCTATTGGAGTGTCCAAGGAAGGCGAAGCCACTGGGATGCAGGTTGGCATTTTGGATTCCATCACGCCTGATGACGATGTTTCGATAAATCTTTTTGGCCCATATGATACGAATGCGATTCCCAATGAAATTATTTGGGCAGAAATTGAGGCGGCGGATATTCGTATTCGCCCGTCGGAATCTAAGAAGGCGGAAGCGGAAATTGCCCGCGCAATTTTGGTGGGCATAGACACCACGCAAAGCGAACCGCTCTACGAATTAAAGCAACTTGCCGACACAGCAGGATTTATAACAATCGGATATGTAGTGCAGCCGCGCCCCAAGCCCGACAAGAGTTATTATCTGGGTTATGGAAAACTCCACGACTTGGTGCTAGAAATCCAGCGTCTACACGCAGACACGGTAATCTTTGACGACGAGCTAACCCCCGCGCAAATTAGGAATATCCAAAAGGAGCTAGGCAAAAAAACAGAAATCATAGACAGAACCGCGTTGATTCTGGATATATTCTCAAACCGCGCATCCACGCATGAAGGCCGTTTGCAAGTGGAACTAGCGCAAACAAAATATCTACTACCAAGAATGACAGGTTTTTGGGGGCATTTTACCAGAATGGCAGGCGGTGGCGGCGGCGGCGCAGGCGCAAGACGCGGCGAAGGCGAAACGCAACTTGAAGTAGACCGCCGACTACTACGCAAACGCCTAAACGAACTAGAGCGCGAAATCGACAAAGTAAAATCTCGCAGAGAAGTTCAGCGCGCCGCTCGCGAACGCTCGAAAATCCCCATTGTCGCGCTGGTTGGTTATACTAACGCTGGGAAATCCACGCTAATGAATTGCCTTTCGGGTAGTGATGTTTTGGCGGAGAATAAACTCTTCGCCACGCTAGACCCGAAATCGCGGCGCGTCAACTACGGAAGCGGAGAATTTTTGCTGGTGGACACCGTAGGTTTTATCAACAAGCTTCCGCATGACTTAGTAAATGCCTTCCGCGCCACACTAGAAGAAGCCCGCTACGCAGACCTATTACTACACGTAGTAGATGTCTCCTCCAGCAGTCGCGACAAGCAAATGGAAGTAGTAAACGATGTTCTAACCCACCTAGAGGCCAACAGCAACCCAACCCTAACCGTATACAACAAATGCGACATAGCCACCGACACCGAAACAGGCGGCATACTTGACAGCGTAGAAATATCTGCAAAAACAGGCATAGGAATAGAAAATCTAAAATCCGCAATAACAGAAAAACTATCCAACCTACGAACAGAAATCACAGTTCTGCTCCCCCTAGACGCAGGCGCGCTAGTCTCACGCGTATACGAAACCAGTCAAGTTCATGATTGCCAATACCTAGAAAACGGTATTCAAATCACCGTCACCGCAACTCCCGAGGACGTTGCGCGTCTACACGCATCAGCAATCGAATAAAAACACAGCACAGCCAGCATTTCGCTATGCATTGGAATTGGAAAGCCACGTCTAGACGTGGCTTTATTTGACGCGTATTCGCAGAACTTGACGTTTAAATAAAATATTCCGATACGGGACATGCAGGCTGTGTGGCGGTGCTTCGAGTCAAAACACAAAACCCCGCAATCATGATAATTGCAGGGTTTATTTGTGTCCGATAGGAATCGAACCTACGACCTTTCGCTCCGGAGGCGAACGCTCTATCCCCTGAGCTACGGACACACGCGATTGCGCCGCTGACAATGGTAACATGTGGTGGTAATTATGTCTACAAAAATTTATTGTCTTGTTCGTTATGGCGTGTTTAGCTTGACTGCGAGCGGGCGCGATATTCTGCGGGGGTTTCGCCGTTGTATTTTTTGAAGATTGAGCGGAAGTATTTCACATCATCGAAGCCTACTTGTACGGCAATTATGTCTTCTTCGGTCGCGCTTTCGGCTAGGTGTTTTTGGGCTTGCTGAACACGCACCCACATTACATAATCGAAAAGCATAACCTTTTCGCGTTCCATGAACACTTTGTTTAGAGTTTCTGGGGTTGTGCCTAGTTTTACGGCAATTCTGGCTATGGAGAAGTTCTCGAAAAAATGCTCTTGAATGTGACGTTTTGCGGCTATGTGTAGGCGTAGCGAATCTTTCGTATGGTACTTTCCAACGAAGTTGCAGAAGTCGCGAAGCGATTTATCAAGGAAAGTGTAGCCGTCATCAATGGTGATTAGCTTCAAAATATCGCCAGTGGGGAAGTACCGCGCTACTTCGCTTGCGAAGGGCAGATTTTGTTCGCTAATGTATCGGCTAATTCGGAAGACAATGGTCATTACGATTTTGGCAATTAGATTTTCGGGCATAGGGCCAGATTGAGCTAATGCGTTAAAAAGCTCGGAAAGAAGCCCCTTGCTGTACTCGTAATCGCCAACAACAGCAGAGTAAACTAATCGACGTTCCCGCGCATGTGGATAACGGAAAGTAATTGTGTTATCTGGCTCGACAAATTCAATGGGAATTACAGCGTGGTATCCCATGCGATAACGATAACCAAAGGCGGCATCGGCTTCACGCGTAGATATTGAAATTTCCATTGGCGTGGGATACGTGCGTCCAATTCCAATTGTGCAGCGTGTGCCTGTGCGTTCGTGAATTGTGTGTTTTATGCGGTCGCCAAGAAGCACCTTTTCTTCTACGGTTAGGTTGGCGTTTAGAATCACGGGGATTTCGTGGAAACTGCGAATAAACGATTTTGCTTTGTAATCTCGAAGCATTCCGCGTACTACCGTTAATACGTTTATGATGCGCATATGCTTTTCCATTTCGGATAGCGCGAGTGCGATTTTTTTGTAATGGTCGATACGAACTATGAACACCGAAAAATCCGTCTCAAACGGAATGTTAAAATACTCAAAACCGTTGCGGATTTCATTTTCGCGGTCAATATCGCCGTCCAGCAGAGTACGTAGGAAAATCTCCTCGTATTGGAAAATCCGTTGCTGGTAACTATTTTCCATATTGCGGGTTTTTTTCCTGCTCTCTTGCGTCTTTTTAAAGTTGTCCAACGCAAACTCCAGACAACGATTAAGGTCTGACGGCTTTACAGGACGATACATAAAATCCAGCACGCCAAAATCTCGACCACGCTTCATGTAATCGGATTCGTTAAACGTGCCGTACATTAGGAATCTAACATCTGGAAATTCTTCGTGGATTTCCTTAAATCTCACAAAATGCAAGCCGCCAAAAAATCTTATATCCGATAAAATTATATCGGGCTTTGAATCGCGTACAACCTTTTGCAAGTCTCCGCCTATTTCGGAAAAATGCCCCACGATTCTAATATTCGGAAACGCACCTCGTATATGCGCCCGAAAATTTTTGATATTATCTGCTTCGCCGTCCACCAAAAGGAGGTTCATTAATGTTCACCTCATGCAATCATGTAATAATTTGCTAACATTTCAATTATACTTTATAATTCGGCAATGCAACAAGTTTTTATTAGAATTTAGGAGCGAAAAAATGAAAATAAATGAAACCGCTTGCTTTTTTATTGTCGTAATTTTATCAATTATATTTCTGTTTGTGGGAAGTCGCTTCGCCGCGCACGAGCAACCACAGGCAGACGACATGTTTATGTCTTCGTATTATACGGGGGTTGTCACCGAAATTATACATCACGAAATAGAGGAATGGGAAATGGGCGTGGGTTTTTGGGAAACCGTAACGCAAATTCATTTTAATGCAAGAATCACCCGTGGCGAACGTCGCGGCGAAACTATAATAGCAAGCCAATTCCTAGACACCCACCATCTATCAAACGACCCCGAAGTTGAAGTGGGCAACAGAATAATCCTCTTCTATGATGACTTTGCCGAAAGATTTTACTTCGCCAACTTCGTTCGCATTAACGCCATTGCTGTGCTGGGCGTGGTTTTTCTAGCATTGGTAATTCTGTTTGCTCGCAAGAAAGGCTTTAATGCAATTGTCGCGCTGGGGTTCACCTGCCTTGCGATTTTCATGGTGTTTATCCCTGCGATTTTGGCGGGGCGGAACGTCTATGTAACTACGCTGGTCATTTGCATTTACGCAATTGTTTCTACTTTACTTCTGGTGATAGGCCCAAACAAAAAATCATTAGCCGCAATGTTAGGTTGCCTTGGTGGCATTCTTACTGCGGGTGTGCTTATGGTTTTTATGGATAATGTACTTCGCCTAACGGGCGTTATGGATAGCGAAACGCAATTTCTAATGTTCATGCTATCCGATAACCCTATCGACCTTCGCGCAATTATTTTTGCAAGCGTAATCCTAGGCGCGGTTGGCGCAATCATGGACGTTGCAATGTCTATTGCATCTTCCCTCTGGGAACTTCGATTAACTGGCGGCGTTTCCGATTTCAAAAGCATTATAAAGTCGGGCTTTAGCATAGGAAAAGATATTCTAGGCACCATGCTAAACACCCTTATCCTAGCCTATATCGGAAGCTCTCTTTCCTTACTACTTCTGATTTTCGCAACCGCCACTTCCATGACCGACCTGCTTAACATGGAAATGATTGTTGTAGAATTTCTTCGCGCTTTAGTAGGTAGCTTTGGTATGCTTCTAGCAATCCCACTAACCGCCGCCGTTTGTGCGTGGTTGTATAGTTCTATTGAAGAAGATGAAGAAGAGCGAAACGACAGCTCCGTTGACAAGCACGTACTACCTTGATAAAATGGTGAAACTTGTAATTTATAGAGAGAAGAGAAAATTAAATGCGCAACAAAATTTTAAAAGGTATCGTAGCTTGTGGTTTAGTTGCAACAGTGGTAATTGGAGGAGTTTTTGGGTTGCATGAAGTAGAAGCGGCGGCTTCGCCACGCATACGAATTGACGGGCAGTTCGTGAACATTCCCGATAACGACCAGCAACCCATTATTATCGAAGGCACAACAGTAGTTCCGCTTCGCGTTACCATGGAGGCGTTGGGTTTTGAAGTTTTCTTTACCGAAAGTGATGGAAGCATATTATTGCATTCCTCGAGTCAGTCTATTATGTTGCCTACACGTCCAATCGCAGAGCATCTTGTGAAAGGATTCCCAATTGGCGAACGAGTTGGCACAAATGATTACTACTTTACCGCCAACTATTTATATACTTCAAACACTCGCTACGCTGCTGGTGTAATAATCCCGCTAGACGTTCCCGCGCAAATCATAAACGGACGCACAATGATTCCTGTTCGTGCAGTTGCAGAAGTTACAGGCATGACAGTAACTTGGGACGGCGACAACAGAATCATTGATATACAAACAGGGAACTAAATTTCACACCCCTACAAAGCCAGTAAATAAGAACCTGCGGTCAATAAAATTGCGCCGAAGTGGCGTAAAAACGGAATCTTTCAGCGGTTTTGTGACGACGACGCGTGCTGGAGGCACGCTAGGAGTTGCAAAATTGCTGAAAGGTTTCGTTT
>WQVV01000131.1 GCA_009785665.1 Defluviitaleaceae bacterium | reverse complement strand
TGGCACATTAAGCCCTGTGCTTGCGCGTTCGGTTACGATACGGCAATAAACTAATGACCTAAGAATGTAAGCACATTCCTTTACAGGTTTTGTTGACGGCAATGTAAACGGCGAGTTTGTACGCGAAATTATTTTGCCCTAGCACAGTATTCGCAACTGTCGCCGCACTACATGCGGCGTTAGGTATAGGGGATTACCTCAATTATAGGGTTAAGTCCCTGAACATAAAGAAGGCTTAGTTGCCTTAATCAAAAGGAGGAAACAAAATGAAAAAGAAAATGCTTGCAACATTGACTCTCGTAATCCTCGCAGCTCTCACATTAACAGTGATGAGTGTATCCGCTGCTCCCGCTGAGGGCGCAGTAACAGCTAACGAATGGAATACACCCGAAGCTCGCGCAGCCACAACGATGACCATTGACGAAGCACTCTACGAAAGGGCTTGTGAGAACAACCCTGAATTTCGTATGCTTGACGGATACAACCGACGCGTACTCCCTTTCAACAACGAAATAGCAATCGCCTTTGAACTGGAAGTGTTCCGCTTAATCAACGTAGAACGCGCCAACCACGGTCTTCCGCCGTTCGTATGGAACGACGAGCGTGCAATAAACTCTCGGGTGCACGCTATGAACAAGGCAACAGTAGGCCATCTTTCGCACGACCATCGTGGGCTCTCTAGGCAACTGGGAACCTGCCACTTGTGGGTCGGCTACGGTCCAACGGGTGGGAACAGTGCCGCTGGACAACACACCCCTGAACAAGCCGTTCAATCATGGATGAACTCCCCCGGACACAGAGCATGGTTTCTTGACCCCAACATGGCAAGTATCGGTGTCGGTATAACTCAAAGCGAAACTTACCGCCTGTACTGGTACACAATGTTCGAGTGGGGTGCATGGGGTGTCCCAAACGGCATCTCCGAAGCCGACCTGTTCGCCAGTCTCGGCGTACCACTCGCTCCTAACACTACACCAAACCAAACGCCTGCACCGCAGCCTACATCAACCCCAACACCTCAACCACCTGCGGCGAACACCGAAGCAACCACCACAATCACGCACACAGGCCACAGAGTCGCCCCAAGAGGGAACGAGACTGTGCAAATCACCTACACACGTACCACTTTCAACGGTAGAGACGGCACGCGATGGACTTGCGGAAGCGGTAGAGCGTTGAGCAACAGCGTAGGCATAAACGTACCGTTCACGTTCAGAAACGAGGGCAATGTTCTCGTCATCACCAACAGGGCGACGGGAGAGACTTTCCGCTTGAACCGCGGTGAGCAGGTTACACTACACACAACTCAATCGCGCCCAATTCAACAAGGTTATGAATCAATTAACTTTGGACAAATTGCTGGCAGAGTTAGTGTTGGGGAGTTTGGGCAAATTACTATTCCTGTCACAGCTTCCAATATCCCCGATGGAGTTTATCAAGCTGCATTTTGGTTTGATTCTGGTACACCTGGGGTTGGGTTTGTTGACGGGCTTAGTATCCAAGGATTCTCACCTAATGCAATTAATATTGGCCGTGGTGTATACACGTATGCCGTTGGGGAAATCCGCATATCTGATGGACGTGGAACACTTATTCTTATAAATGACGGAAGCGCGTCTTGGACTAGGAGATACTGGAATACGACGCTATATATATCTCTAAACGGTACTTGGATTCACGCGGCTGGGAGAATTAATGTAGCATAAAAAAACGGCTTTTTACCAAGTCATCAACGGGCGAAGTCTTCCGCTTGAATCCTAACGAGTCTATCACGCTTCGCAACTAAAGCCTGAACCAACACACTAAGGGGCTGTTGCAAAATAAAAACGTCCCAGTCACTTTCAAAGATGGAAGCGTGGTAAATATGGACATCAGCCAGCCCTAACCGAATATATGCCCGTGGCCGAAAATGGCTGCGGGCTTTCTTTTTTTGCCGTTGATTATTGAGTAACCCTTGCGGATATAGTATAATTGGTGGCGAGGAGGCAAATATCATGTTGGCAGATATATTGGAATTAAAATATGATGCTAAACTTGCCGAGGTTGAGGCAAGACACGAAGCAAGGCATGAAGAAAGGCTTATGGCAGAGAAAAGAGCAATGGCTCGTAATTTCAAAAATGATGGAGTGCCTGTCGAGGTTATTGCAAGAAACACAGGCTTCACAATAGCTGAAATAGAAAAATTATAAACTCAAAAATAAGCCTTTTCACGGTAAGTAAAACCGTAAAGAGGCTTATTTACTGAATTTGTTGGGGTGTGCGAAGGGTGTGCAGGGGGGTGCAAAAATCCGCACACCCTTGCGCACCCCTCTGGTGCGTTCACGAGTTGTTTTGTGATTGTACGCATATCAACGTGAATACGCCCTTAATTTTTTTTACGAGGCAAAACTTCGTATATTTCTAAACAACGCAAAGCACTACGGTGGACATTCGCCCTCCTCCGCTAATGCGACACCAAGTTGTGATAAATTACATGGGACGGTTATTGCGACAGTGTGTATCTATATGTAAGTTCATCAATATGCTATACTTTAGGCGCAGTTTTTTGCCACGCCCCTACTTTAAAAATTTTTGTGAAGTATTAACGACTTAAAATCTTTTGACCTTAAATCTCTTGACCTAAATCTCTAAAAAGGAGTGCGGAATGTCTGAAATTAATGACGAAAGGCTTGTTGCAAAATTTCGTGCTGGGGATAAAAGCGCGCTGGACTTGTTGTTGCACCGATTTAAATCGCTGGTTAAGATGAAGGCTAAAACTTATTATGTGGCTGGTGGCGACTCGGAGGACTTGATTCAAGAGGGTATGATTGGGTTGTATAAGGCCGTGTTGGATTTTGATGAAGGTAGGAATAGTAGTTTTGCGGCGTTTGCATCGCTGTGTATTGTGCGACAGGTTCAAACGGCTATAAAAGCGGCTGGACGGCAGAAACATATGTTGTTGAATGAATCGTTGTCGCTGGATAATGTTGCTGGGGGTGAGTTTTTGGCGGCAGAAGAATCTGGCGAAACTTATATGGATAAATTGCCTGATAGTCGCATTAACGACCCCGAGGCGTTGTTTTTGGGACGCGAGGCATTGCGTGCCATAGATGATTTTATTAAACGGAATTTAACGCCACTGGAGCAAAGCGTTTTGACATTGCATTTGGAAGGTAAGACACATGCCGAAATAGCTGAACAGGTGGGCAAAAATACAAAGTCTATAGACAACACATTACAGCGGATTCGCAAAAAAATAAAAGAACGACATAGTGCCTTATCCGCCATAAAACCGTAGTGCCTTTGCGGTCTTATGGCGGATAAGGCACTAGCCCCCTTTACAATTTCCAGTGAAAGCGGTAAAGTAACCGCGTTATGGAAAAAATCAGAGCGTTTTTGGAAAAGGCTTGCCTTATACGATTGAATTTATGGCAAGCATTGGTATTTTTGGTGGTAATGTCGCTTGCGTTGACCGTTTTGATGTTTTTGATGCAGCCGTTGCCATCTTCGTACACGATTGATTGCATAATTGAGAATAGGGGATTTACGGTTTTTTTGAACTGGTTGCCCTTGTTTTTGATTATGCTTTTTTTGTATTTTGCGGGGACGGGCGCGGCAAGCGCGTCTACGATTGTTGGGGCTGTTGGAATTGCAATGGCCTTTGCGAATCGCACAAAGGTGGTTCTGCGTAACGACCCGCTTGTGCCGTGGGATTTACTTTTGGGTAGCGAGGTCGCTGGGATTGCTGGAAGTTTTGGTACGGGCGCGATTCTTAGGGTGGTTGGATTTGCTGTTTTTTATATTTTGCTGGCGGTTGTGGCGGCTATTGTGATTTGTAGTGTTAATTTTGATTGGCGTATTCGGGTCGGGGGCGTTATTGGTTGTATAATTCTTGCGGTGGTGCTTAATTATCCGCTGTACAGCAGTGCCGTTCTGGACGACCGTTTACGCGTTGAGGGTAACGCTTTTAATCAAGTGAATCAGTTTAATTCGCGTGGGTTGGTTTATAGTTTTATTTTTGCGTTTAATACGAATCGTGTTTTGCGTCCAGATAATTATAACCCAGATGCTGTTTTTGAAAGAATCGCGCAAGCCGATACTGGAGGGCTGGCGCGGCTGGAGGGCGCGTCGCTTCCGCATATCATAATGATACAAGGTGAAGCGTTTTCGGAAATTAGCCTTAGCCCGCATTTCAATTTTGACGGCTTCGCAGACCCTCTGGAAAACTGGCAGGAAATCAAAACGGAGGGCATTCATGGGGAAATTGTAGTTCCTGTGTTGGGGGGAGGAACGGCGCAGACAGAATTTGACGTGCTTACTGGACTTAATGCACGACAGTTTGCGGGCGTGCCATTTGCATTTCGCATGATAAACTATGATTTTGAATCTATGGCCTCTATTTTGAACTCGCTCGGGTATAGGTCGGAGTTTATGCATTCTGGGTTTGGGTGGTTTTATAATCGGCAAAATGTTTATAGGCATTTGGGTTTTCAGCGGCTGGTGTTTATTGATGAATTTGTTGATGTTAAGTGGAAGAGCGGCTACATTAGCGAATACGCGACAATCAATCGTGTGATGGAAATGTTCGCAGAACATCGCGAAACTTATCCGAACGTGCCGTATTTTCATTTCTGTGTTACAATACAAAATCATGGGCCTTACGTAGACAAATACCTTTTTGGTGACTATGTAACCGCGCCGACATTCACAACGGATTTACCGCTTTCGGAAATAGACATCAACGCATTGTCAAATTATTTCCATGGCGTACAAGATGCCGACATTGAACTACGCCGCCTAGTGGAATATTTACGCGTATTGCCAGAGCCAGTGGTGCTGGTATATTTCAGCGACCATCTACCCGCCCTGCACATGCGCATTTACGACATACTTTTCCCCGAAGTTTATGAACATGGTTCGTTTGAAGACCTTACGCAATTGTATCGCGTACCCTTCCTAATTTGGTTCAACGATGCCGCAAGAGACTTGTACAATATTGCACACCCCACCGAATTAATCGACACCGAAGAAACTTTACTATTCTCATCAGCGTTTTTAGGCGCGTTCGTGATGGAGACGCTGGGTTTTACAAATATTTCTCCCTTCTGGGATTTTAACGCGGAATTGCGAAGAGTTTTCCCTGTAATGACAGAAACGCGTTCCTTTGCCCCATGCGGCACACCAAGCATAGGCAAAAGTGACGAACAACGCGCTCCGTTATTCTTATACCGCGATTGGTCGTATTTCCGCTTGTTTCACGAGCGGTAGAAATTGGAGGCATAAGCATGTACATCACTTGGGAAGACGCAAAACAACAATTTAAAAACAAATGGGTTGTAATCAAAAATCCCGAATACGAAGATATATTTCATATGCATTTAATTGGTGGGGAGTTTGTTGGCATAGCAGACACACAATCAGAAATGTTCAACTTAATTCCCGACACCAGTGATGATGACACATACACTGGTCGCCATACAGAGGAGGAAAATGCAGTTGGAGTACTCATGTTTGGTTACTAATTTTCGATACGGTGCAACAATCAGATTGCCAAGCATTCTTATTCCTGCAAATAAATCTATACGCTCGAATAAGGGTGATTGGTTTACCGTTATAGATACTGGTGCAGACACTTCGGCATTCACCAAAGAATATTTGATGAAAAATGGTTATGGAAAATTTACAGCAGGGCGCGACAAACAAACAGCTATTGGTTTGATAAAGATTCGCTCATGCAAGATAAACGGGCTTTTGTTGGCAAATCAGTTCCCCTTCGCCGAAATGGATGTTGATGTTCTGGAAGGCTGGAACTCCAACAAAGTAGTAGGCGTAATAGGAATGGACATACTATCGCAAATGACATTTGTGATTTCACATGAATTTCAAAAATTTTTACTGACTAACGAAAAGCTTTCGGAAATATCAAAAATAATCAACAGATAGAAGGCTGGCATATGTTAAAAAAGGCTGTACATGTTGGGGTATTTATTGTAATTTTTGCGGCGTTTGTTGGGTTTGGGGGCGTGGTGTATGCTAGTCAACCTACGATTCCAAAGATTCCTGCGATTCATATAAATGTTCCCGAAAGCCCTTTTGTTTACCGTGAGGTATGGCAGGATGGGATTATTTCTCTTAGTTATAGCGATTATGATTTTGGAGCTACGGCTGTTAGGGTTCGTGGGCGGGGCAATTCTACGTGGTGGCTTGGAGAGGACAAGCGTCCGTTGCGTTTTCGGTTTAATGAGGCGCGTTCTGTTCTTGGTTCGGAGTACGCGGCGCGAGATTGGATTTTACTTGCGGAAAACTTCGACCGTTCGCTTTTGCGTAATTACGCCGCGCTTACTTTGGGGGCTAGGCTTGGGGGAATGAGTTTTGTACCATCTGCCCAGCATGTTCACCTGTATGTGAACGGAGAATACATGGGCGTTTACTTACTTACCGACGAACGAAATACAGAGACAGGTCGCCTAGATATACAATGGCATTCCGAGCCGAGCCTAAGCGATTTTTTTGTGGAGCTTGATTTCCGAGCATATCGTGGCGGAATTTACGGTGAAACATTCGTGGTTGTGAACGACAGAATTTACGACATCAGATACCCAAGTTCCGAACGCCGCCGAACACCCGCACATATTGTGTACGTGCGAAGGTATCTGGAAGCGGTCAGTTACACCTTGCGGTACGGTACTTTCGAGGAAGCAATGAAACTAATCGACTTAGATTCTTTTGTAGATTTTTATATTGTGCAAGAAGTGGTTAAAAACCCAGACGCGTATTACACAAGTGTGTTTACGTACATCACTGGCGAAGGCGGCAACCGCAGGCTTTTTATGGGGCCACTTTGGGATTTCGACTTGGCGGCGGGGAACGTACCCGACTGGCATTTTAGTCGCGACCCGCAGCATTTGTATGTGGCAGTGTTGCATTATTGGTACAGGAATTTGATGACCATGCCCGAATTTGTAGAAGCGGTAGTAATCCGCTGGAACGAAGTAAGAGATACCGCAATAGCCGAAACAATAACCCACATCAGAGATACCGCAGAAACTTATAAAGATGAATTTGAACGTAATTTTGAGCGTCATCAAGTTATGGGAACGCCGTTAAACATTGGCTCGCCCGAAATACAGGCTATCGACACTTTTGATGGTCAAGTGGAATACCTAATAAACTGGCTAGAAACGCGAGTGGCGTGGCTGGATAACTTCTTTATATCCATAAACCTAGACAAAGGTCTTACCGATGCCCTCGCATCACAAATGATATTCGACCATTTTCAGTTTCACAGAAATATTGACATAACCATCAACGGCGAACATCATCAACTAACCATTAGACCAATAATACTGCAAGGCCGCACAATGGTTGAAGTTGGCGAAATTGCAAATATTTTCGGCGCGGAAGTATACGAAGAATCCGACGCAATTTACATGCTTCGTGGCGATACAGTTTTTATCAATCACATAGGAAGTTCTACTTTCACCGTAAATGGTGTTTGTGTGGAAGCTGATGTTTCTTCTGTTGTTATGGGCGGGTATGTGTTTCTTCCATTGCGCCTAACCGCAGAAGTTTTAGGCTATCAAATTGAATGGGATGGCAGTGTGATTCTAGGAGGGTAAAATGAAAATAATTTTTAATGCAGATGACTTTGGTTACTCAAAGGGGATAAACCTTGGGATAATCGAAGCGTATGAAAATGGGCTTGTGCGTTCGGCAACGATAATGGCAAACATGCCCTGCTTTGACCATGCTGTATCGGTATGGAAAGCATCAAGCGGGTTGAAAGTGGGAGTGCATCTTGTGCTTACAACAGGGAAAAGTCTGGGCAGTGGCTACAAGACTATCACCGACGAAGCGGGGAATTTCCTCAACCATGAAGATTTACGACAACGACCAATTGACCCAGCCGAAGTGGAAAAGGAATTTACTTTACAAGTGGAAAAAGTTTTAGCGGCGGGCATACCAATCACGCATATTGACGGGCATCACCACATTCAAAATTTTTGCGGCATTACAGATGTATTTATAAACACCGCAAAAAAATACAATGTAGCCGTTCGCGCTTTTGATAAATCACTTCCAAGTGTTGATTGCGCTGGAATTGCCGCACCCGCTTTTGCTGGTACTTTTTTTGGCGATAATGTAACCCTCAGCCACTTGGAACATATTTTATCGTCATGTACAGAAACAACGGAAATCATGTGTCACCCAGCATTTGTGGACAGCTTTTTATATGATAGCAGTTCATACAACATAACCCGCGCAAAAGAACTTGAATTACTAACCAGCCCAGCCGCAAAAAAACTTATAGAAAAATACGGGCACACGTTATCTTCCTTCTCCGACATTTAATAATTTTGTCGAAGTCTCTATTTTTAACATCAAAAATCAAAATAACTATTGTGAAAAATTACAATAGTTATTTTTTTATTAAATTTGTGTTGCACTTTTTAGATAGCGTAGTATAATAAGCCATAACTTAATTAACTTAATTAAGTATGATGATTTTCCGAAACGGAGTTGATTGTCGTTCAGAACATGCAAAAAAGTGCTACCGTCCTATCAGTAAAAGCTGCGATTGCCGAAAGCCCAATGATTACAAAACCGCAATTATCAAAAAAACTAAATCTATCCCTAGTAACAATCAACAAAATAGTAGATGAGCTTGTATCAAGCGGAGAAATACTAGACATGGGGCAAACAGATTCAACAGGCGGCAGAAAAGCACGACTATACACATT
>WQVV01000130.1 GCA_009785665.1 Defluviitaleaceae bacterium | reverse complement strand
TTACGACAGCTTTATAAATATCGCCGATTACGCAGGCATAATATTTTTCTCAAACCGTCCAGACTACGTGGGACGGCATGTTGACGATTTAGTAGGCGAAAACCTACTTTTTGACGACGTGGAGCGTAATGTAGTGTTTGCACATACTTCAGAAATTACGGGCGTTGATAAAATAGCTTACATTACAGTCGAGCCGTTGTTAGGCTGGACTGTTGTAAGCTTTTTTGATGCCCATGCAATAGAAGACATCAACAGACTAATTGCTGTATCCATACTACCCACGGTTTCATTTATCGTGATTATATCTGCCATTATGATATGGATTACCAAGCTTTCGCTTGCACCTCTGCCTCTTTTAGTAAAGGCCGCGAAAGATGTTTCGCACGGAAACAACAATGTACACTTCAACACCCAGCGGAAAGATGAAATAGGGCAAGTTTCGCAAGCACTTTCCGAAATAGTAAACGCATTAAATCTACTGCAAGATAATTTTATAAAAGCAGAAGAAGCAATACTACATGGTCAAGATTTCCAATTAGAAGACCCACGTCTAGGCGGTGTATTCGATGATATTTTTGAAAGAACAAATAACATAGTCAAGCATATTCAAGAAGCCCGCAAAGGCGCGGAAGACGCATCAAAAACCAAAAGCGATTTCCTATCAAAAATGAGCCACGAAATACGCACTCCCATGAACGCAATTCTGGGCATGTCGGAACTAGCATTACGCGAAAACCTTCACGATACCCCAAGGGAACATGTAGAGGGAATAAAACAAGCAGGCACAAATTTGCTGGGAATAATCAACAATATTTTGGATTTTTCCAAAATAGAAAGCGGCAAACTTGAACTTATCAAAAAGGAATATCAGTTAGCGTCCGTTGTAAACGACATAGTGAACATTATCAAGGTGCGAATGCTTGGAAGCAAACTACGCCTGATATTAGATGTAAGCAGCAAAATTCCAAATTTGCTGTATGGCGACCATGGCCGCATTCATCAAGTAATTTTGAATTTGATGACCAACGCCGTTAAATATACCGAAACAGGTTTTGTTGAACTAAACCTAAGAAGCGAGCAAGTTGGCGATACCGTAAACCTAATCTTCCAAATACGCGACAGCGGAAAAGGAATAAGAAAAGAAGACTTAGATACCCTGTTTGACGAGTTTGTTCAATTTGAAACAGTCGCAAACCACGGCATAGAAGGCACGGGATTAGGCCTAGCAATTGTAAAAACGCTAACAAACATAATGGGCGGCGAAATTCACGTTAAATCTGAATACGGCGAGGGTAGCGAGTTTACTATAAAAATTCCTCAAGAAATACGCGGCGACGAAATTCTGGCAAAAGTGGATTCGCCACAAGAAAAGCCTGTAATTGTTTTCGAGCGGCGCGAACTTACCGTTACAACCGTTATACGCACAATGAAAGACCTAGACGTGCCATGCACAATGGCAAGCACACACGCAGAATTTTACGACGCGCTAATAGGCAATCAATATGCTTTCGCCTTCATTCCAGTAGAACTCTACGATAGCTTTATTGAAAAATATCCCAAGCTAGGCGGAAAAACTACTCGCACAAAAATTATTCTGTTCTGCGAATTTGGTAGCAACGAAACAGAAGACAGAGGTCTGCCAATGCTGGCCGTGCCTGTTTTCAGCCTATCAATTGCGGCCTTACTAAATGGCAAACAACATAGCGTGAAAATGAGCAAAACAGAAGCACAGTTTTTCACAGCACCCCAAGCAACCGTGCTTGTTGTAGACGACATGGACACTAATCTAAAAGTAGCAACGGGTCTGTTAAAGCCGTTTGGAATGACCATAGATACCTGCAAAAATGGGATAGAAGCCGTAGCCTCCGTAAAAAATAAAAACTACGACCTAGTGCTAATGGATCACATGATGCCCAAAATGAATGGCATTGAAGCCACACAGGTAATCCGCGAAACAAATACAACCCTGCCAATAGTAGCCCTTACCGCAAACGCAGTATTGGGCGTACAAGAAATGTTTTTCCAAAACGGTTTTAATGATTTCATATCAAAACCCATAGACCTAACAGTTTTGCACAATATTTTAGCCAAGTGGATTCCATCGGAAAAACAAATCGCCACACGAGCCGAATCAAGCAACACAACCGACACCCCTATCGAAATAGCAGACGTAGACACCGAAAAGGGCATTCGCTTCTCTGGCGGGCTACAAAGCTACTTGGAAACTTTGGCGATTTTCCAAAAAGACTGCCGCGCAAGGATAATAGACATCACAACCTGCGTTAAAACCAATCATCTGCCGCTTTACACAACCTATGTACATGCCCTAAAATCTGCCTGCGCAAACATAGGCGCGGCAAAACTTTCCGAAGCCGCTGGCCGCCTAGAAGCCGCAGGGCAAATAAACATAAAAAGCACCGATAAATTCATATCCCAACTAAAGAGATTAAACCGAAATATAGAATTTGCGCTAGAAGAAGCAGAAAAAGCAAAGCCAACAAAATCAATCGACATTGACACAACCGAACTAACAACCCATCTAGCAAACCTAAAAACCGCAATAACAAACTTCGATGTTTCCGAAATCGACGAAATAACAGAAGCCCTGCAAAAATTCACAGCTATACCAGTCAAGGGTAAACAGCTAGAAGAAATTCTACAAAAGGCTTTCACAGGCAACTACAAACATGCACTTGCGCTTATTGATGCGTTGGAATGAGAGTAAATTTTTTTTTTGAGCATAGCTAGGGCGTGTTTCCATTACTGAAATGGGAACACGCCCCATGTGCGTACAATTAAACAAAATCGTACAATTAACAAACTTGTTTGACGTATCTAAACAATGCTAAAATCATCATTTGCTCCAATAAATTTGTTAAAATTGAATGGAAATTGAGTTGATGATTGTATGATTTTGTTTAATTGTACGCACATGGGAACACGCCCTAGTGCCTTATCCGCCATAAAACCGTAGTGCCTTTGGCGGTCTTTTTGCCGCAAGCCTTCGTCGGCTGCTCCTTGCGTGCCGCTGGCACGCCGCGTCACTGTCTCCTTGTCTTGCGACAAAAATCCGCGCAAAGTCACTACGGTTTTATAGCGGATAAGGCACTAGTTATTTCTAAAATTGATTTTAGCGAACCAAATTCCTTGCACTCGCCTTGTACTTGAGTTAATATGTACAGGTGAAATTTTCTAAGGTTTTTAAAAATTCCAATACAAGGAGCGGATGCGCATGAAAAATGTACCAATTGTAAAGCTAGGCATCGTTGCCGTAAGCAGAGACTGTTTCCCAATCACGCTTTCGGCAAAACGCAGAGAGGCTGTTGTTGCGGCGGCAAACAAAGCAGGGCTAACTCTGACAGAAATCAAAACCACCGTTGAAAACGAAAAAGACGCAATGAAAGCCCTAGACGAACTAAAAGCCGCTGGCTGTAATGCCCTAGTGGTATACCTAGGAAACTTTGGCCCAGAAGGCCCAGAATCCATGCTTGCGCAAAGATTTTGCGGGCCAGTAATGTTTGTTGCGGCAGCAGAGGAAACAGCGGCCGATTTAGTGCAAGGACGCGGCGACGCTTATTGCGGAATGCTTAACGCATCATACAACTTGGGGCTTCGTGGCGTAAGCGCGTATATCCCCGAATATCCCGTTGGCACATCTGCCGAAGTTGCGCACATGATTGCGGAATTTATTCCCATAGCAAAAATCGTAATTGGTATCAAGAAGCTAAAAATCTTCGGATTTGGCCCACGTCCATTCGATTTTGTTGCATGTAATGCCCCAATCAAACCTCTGTACGACCTAGGTGTGGAAGTTCAAGAAAACTCTGAACTAGACCTTTTTGCGGCATTTAACGCAAACGTAAACGACCCACGCATTGAAAAAGTAGCCGCCGAAATGGCCGCCGAACTAGGAACCGGAAACAAACAATCTGGAATACTTCCAAAACTAGCACAGTTAGAAATTACTCTACTAGACTGGGCAGAGAAAAACGCAGGAGCATCAGAATATATCGCATTCGCAAACAAATGCTGGCCTGCATTCCAAACACAATTTGGTATGGTGCCTTGCTATGTAAACAGTCGCCTAACAGGCCGAGGAATCCCAGTAGCCTGCGAAACCGACATCTACGGCGCGCTTTCCGAGTACATTCTAACCTGCGCCACCGAACTCCCACCGACCCTACTAGACATCAACAACACAGTTCCCCACGACCTATATCTAGCAGGTAAAGACAAATTCGGCAGCTACTCACCAACCGACGTTTTCATGGGCTTCCATTGCGGAAATACCCCAATAAGTTTGCTCAAAAACCCCGAAATGAAGCACCAACTAATAATGCACCGTCTACTAGAACCCGATAGCGACCCCAACATAACAAGAGGTACACTAGAAGGCGCGCTAAACAGCGGCAATGTAACTTTGTTCCGTCTGCAATCAACCGCAGATTGTACCTTGCGTTCATACATTGCCCAAGGCGAATCAATCGACGTAGACCCACAAACCTTCGGCAGCGTAGGCATCATAGCAATCCCAGAAATGGCACGCTTCTACCGCCACGTTCTAATAGCAAAACGCTATCCTCACCACGCCGCAGTAGGTTTCGGACATATAGGCAAGGCTCTATTCTCAGCCCTAAAAATGCTAGGAATTTGCGACGTAGCCTACAACCAACCAGCAGGAAAATTGTATTGCGGCGAAAATCCATTTGCTTAGATAAAAAGATAAGACCTTGGGGAGAAACTTTTTCTGATGTCATATTCCTTAATGCGAAGCGAAAGGAATGTGAAGAAAAAGTTTCCCCCCAAGCCCCCTTCAAAAAGACTTTAATTTGGAGGGGGATTTACTTGAGTTGAGGTTGTTTCTGTAAAAAATTTTGGGAGGCTAATATGGTAAAACTACATAACGATTGGGACGAGCTTTTGGCAGAGGAATTTAGCAAGGAATATTATCAGCAATTGCGCGCATTTTTGAAAGAAGAATACCGCACGCAAACAATTTACCCCGATATGCACGATATTTTTAACGCGCTAAAGTTTACGTCATACGAAAATGTAAAAGCGGTAATCGTGGGACAAGACCCCTATATCAATGCAGGTGAAGCGCATGGATTATCATTTTCCGTAAAAGCAGGCATAAAAACGCCGCCGTCTCTTTTAAATATTTTCAAAGAATTAGAAGCCGACATAGGACGCGAAATTCCCAAAAGCGGCTACTTGGAAAACTGGGCGCGTCAAGGTGTAATGCTTCTTAACACTGTTCTAACGGTGCGAGCAAAACAAAGCCGTTCCCACGCAAGAAAAGGTTGGGAACAATTCACCGATGCCATAATGGACATCTTAGACCAACGCGAAAAACCCATAGTATTCCTACTATGGGGAAAAGAAGCGCAAGCAAAAGGACGAATAATTAAAGACGAAAAACACCTAATTTTACAAGCCGCACACCCCAGCCCACTAGCAGGTGGGAGGTTCTTTGGCTGCAAGCATTTTTCAAAAACCAATGAATTTCTAAAAGCTAATGGCATTGAAGAGATTGATTGGTAATTCACGACAGGTCTAATTTTTCCGCGCTACAATGTAAAATCCGTGTCCTGTGCCATCTAGGAAGCCTTTTTGTTACCAACTCTTTCTGGCATTCAAGAAGCTTATCAAGATGCGTTTTCACGGAAAATTTAGGGAACTCCCATTCGATTATTTTCGCATAAAACACTAATGCACCAATATCGTGAAACTTTGTAGTAGTTAGAAACTCGTCGGTTTTTAAAATTTCAAAGCCCAAGTTGGTTAATGTACAACTGTATTCTTTTGTTTACTGTCGTTAAAGCCGACCTAAACTGCAAAAAAGTCGGCGGTAATTTTTCGTCACCGCCAATTTTTATAGCGGTACTTTACTTTACATCAATAAACGGAGAAAACGGTGAAATTATCGCTGTCCATGAAGAAAAAGGCAGCATACATGACATGGAAATTTTCAAAAGGAGCAATACCTATTTTGCCAAAGACATTTTGTCTATTGGTGATAAAGGTTATCAAGGATTAATTTTGTTTATTTGCTTATTCTCCAAATCCTTTATCATTATTATATTAAATGACTATAATCAACATTTCCACACCCGTTTCTGGAGTGATAAGCCCTGTTTTTATGCGAACATCGGTGTCTTGGCAGTTGCGTAGTGCGGCGATTAGTTTTGATGTTGTGAAACGTCGTCCATGGGAAAGGGCTTCGGAGATTACGAAATCTCTTATGTTTAGTTCTTTGGCTATGTGGGCTTTTGACGTGCCTTTTTCAGAATGGCATTTACATAGAAGAATTATGCGCAGTTGGCGAATAATCATGGTAAGAATCATAATTGGCGATTCTTTGAGAATAAGCATGTCGCGATAAATTTTGAGGGCATCAGAAGGACGACCTGCACCTACGGCTTTTGTTAAGTCGAAGATACGAGATTCTAGCGTGGGGGTGCAAATTTCGGTTATGTCTTGTTCGGTGATTTCTTTATTTTTGCCGCAGTAGTGAATTAATTTATTTGTTTCGTTTGATAGATTAGACATGTTGTTTCCGCATGTGCGAAGTAGAGTATTTACCGTTGCGGGGGGTATTGTCTTGCCTTTTTCTTTTACGAGACGTGTAATCCATTTTGATAAATCTTGTGGGGGTAAGGGTGAGCAATCTATCGCGCCGCCAAGTGTGGCGGCTTTTTTGAATAATTTTGTACGGCGGTCAACTTCGGATTCTGCGAAGATAATAACCGTCTCTGCTGGAATTTTTGCCAAGTAATCCGCCATTTCTTCTGAATCCACTTTTCGTCCCGACGCGAAAAGCTTTGAATCACGCACGACAATCAGCCGCTTTGTTGATTCGGAAAAACCCGAAAACGGAACAGTTTCCGCCGCCATTATAATTTCGCCTATTGGCACTGCGCCTTCAAAAACTACCTTGTCGGATTGGCAATGTTTTTCAATTTCATTTGCATAATGCGCGATTAAAAACCGTTCTTCTCCGAATAAAAGATATAAATTTCGTAACTCGCCATTAGCTAATTCAGTTTTTAGTTTTTTTTGTTCCACTTTGGGTTGTCCTTTCGTGAAGGAAATTTTACGCAATTCTAACCGTTAAATATTGGAACTGTCAAACTCAAGCAACACAGTCGCTTTCCTAGGCAACAGGAAAATGCTGTGATATAGTTGTTTCAGTTGAAAACGGTCTTGTGCTTGCGGTCTTTTTGCCGCAATCCTGCGTCGCGAAAAACCTTGCGCCCTGCTAGGGCGCGGCGGTTTTTGCTCCTTGTCTTGCGACAAAAATCCTCGCAAGCCCAAGACCGTTTTCAACTGAAACAACTATATACTTTTGAAACTCAAAGGAGGCGTTATTTATGCAGTACGGACATTTCGACCCATTAAGCAGAGAGTATGTAATAACCAAACCAAACACCCCCGCACCATGGACGAATTACTTAGGTTCGCCAGCCTACGGTGCGATTATCACTAACAACGCGGGTGGGTACAGTTTTGTAAAAAGCGGCGCGGCAGGACGAATTTTACGATACCGCTTCAACGAGCAAGACCGTTCGGGACGGTATATTTACCTACGCGACGATACAGATGGCGATTACTGGTCGGCATCATGGCAGCCAGTGGGTAAGCCGTTATCGGAGTATAAATCCGAATGCCGTCACGGTACGGGCTACACGGAAATTTCCGCAGAGTACAAAGGCATATCCTCCACAGTGAAATACTATGTCCCACACAATGCGGAACACGAAGTATGGAGCGTAACCATAAGAAACAAATCCGACAAGCCCCGCGAAATTTCCGCCTACGGCTTCGCAGAATTTACATGCGACGGCAATTACGAGCAAGACCAAGTGAATCTGCAATACACGCAGTTTATCACACGCACATATTTCAAAGAGCCGTTTATAATCCAGACAATTAATGAGAATAACGCCATCTTCCACAATCACGCGCCAGCAACGCGATTTCTTGGGTTAGTGGGCGCGAACGTAACAAGCTATTGCGGTGATAAGGCCTCTTTCATAGGAAATTATCGCGATTACGGCAATCCGCAAGGAATCGAAAACGGCAAACTATGCGGCACGTTGAATTACAATCTAAATTCCTGCGGCGCGTTGCACACCGCGATTTCCCTAGCCGCTGGCGAATCAAAATCCTTCACATTTATTCTAGGGCAAAAGAACGAAGCCGAAGCCTGCGAAATTCTAAAGCTCTACGAAAACCCCGCAACAGTCCAAACCGAAATAACCGCATTAAAAACCTACTGGCACGAAAAACTTTCCAACCTACAAGTACAAACCCCTGACGAAAATTTCAACAACATGATAAACACTTGGCACGCGTACCAGTGTTTTATTACGTTCATATGGTCGCGAGCGGCAAGCCTTTCATATTGCGGCTTGCGTAATGGTTATGGTTATCGCGATACCGTGCAGGATATTCAAGGCATAATCCACCTAGACCCAGCCGCCGCATTGGAGAAAATAAAATTCATGCTATCGGCGCAAGTGCATCACGGCGCGGGGCTTCCGCTAGTAAAATTCACCCACAACGCAGGTCACGAAGACAAACCCGAAGATGCAAGTTATCGCAACGCAACAGGTCATCCCTCCTACCGCGCCGATGACATGATGTGGGTATTTCCAACCATATGGAAATACATCACCGAAACAGGCAATACCGCCCTACTAGACGAAGTAATCCCCTACGCCGACCAAGGCAAAGACACCGTATAC
>WQVV01000129.1 GCA_009785665.1 Defluviitaleaceae bacterium | reverse complement strand
GCTGTTCTCTTGCTGTTGAATATCCGAGGGCTTTTTTGTGTACATACTTACAAGTGACACCTATTCCCATTTTATAGCAGTTTCCTAGCATACAAAAAAGCGGCAAAGCCGCATTTCGCCGACGACCTGTATTGGCAAGCTAACACATACATCTCGAAGCCATGAGCAGTTTCCTGGGCAATAAAAAAGAGCAGGCATGGAAAATTTTCCAACCTGCCCTTTTTTTATGTTTTAAAATTTTTATTTGGAAACTGATTTCCATGCAAGCATTATTTTTCGCGCCAATTTATATAATCGTCGCGGTCAGGGCCTAGTGAAACGTAAGTGATGGGACAGCTTACGGCTTTTTCGATATATTCAATGTAGGCTTGGGCTTCTTTAGGAAGGTCGTGACGGCTACGGCATTGAGAAATATGTTTGCCTTCGGGCATGGAAAAACCCTCTAGGTAGTCGAAAACGGGTTTGGCACGAAGTAGCATATCACCTGCGGGAAAATCTTCTGTGTGGTTGCCGTCTATTTCGTATGCTACGCAGACAGGGATTTTCGCCATACCTTCAAGTATATCTAGCTTGGTTAAGGCCAATTCGTCTGCGCCTTGGATTTTTACACCGTAGCGGCTTGCTGGAATATCAAAAGCACCAACGCGGCGAGGTCTTGCAGTAGCAACTCCGAATTGCGAACCAGGCTCTTGAAGAATTTCGGCTTGCAACCCAAACAACTCTGCGGTGAAAGGGCCTTCGCCAACACAGCTCGAATAAGCCTTCATCACGCCAATAACCTTGTCCAACCGCGCCCAAGGAATACCCGCGCCAGTGGTGGCATACGCAGACAGCGTACACGAGGAAGTTGTATACGGATAAATCCCATAATCAATATCGCGTAGCGCGCCCAGTTGTGTTTCAAACAGAATCCTTTTACCAGCGTCAATGGCATCGGAAAGATATGATGTTGTGTTTGTCACGAAAGGTTTTACTATTTCGCCATATTCGGTAAGCCATACTATTAGGTCGCGAACCATGGGCAATTTGCCTTCATAGTTGTCTAGTAATAAATGTTTCCATTCAAGCAAATCCTTTACTTTGTCACGCAAAGCGTCGGGCGAAAATAAATCGCTCATTCGCAGAATTTTTTTCATATATTTATCGCCATATGCTGGCGAAATTCCCTTGCGTGTTGTGCCGTATCGGCGGTCGCCCAAACGGTCTTCTTCCCATATGTCCTGCGAGACATGATACGGAAGGCAAATACACGCTCTATCACTAACTTTTAAATTCATTGGGGTGATTTCCAAACCTTGCTCACGAAGCGTACGAATTTCGCCCGCTAAATGCGCCAAATCCAATACCATTCCAGGGCCAAGAACATTTACAACCTTGTCACGCAAAATCCCCGATGGCAGAAGATTAAGCACATACCGCCCACGGTCGTTCATAATTGTGTGACCTGCATTGTTGCCACCTTGATACCGACACACGACATCTTGCCCTTCTGAAAGTACGTCTGTCATGCGCCCCTTGCCCTCGTCGCCCCAATTTATACCTGCAACTGCTGTAAGCATAAATAAGTCCCTCTTTTCTGGCGGCAGCGGTATAGCCGCTTTTCGCCGATGACCTGCATCGGCAAGCCTAAGTATACGTCTCGAAGCCAGATACAGTTTTAAAGCAAAAACAAAGTGCCGTAGGCAGGGGAACCCACAGCACCTTCGCTGTTTGCTATATAAATCTAACAAAAAATTCATAATTTGTCAAGCGTTTATCTTATACTTTTTCCTATAAAACAGTGACCTATCCGCAGCAACAACCCTGCAAGTTTGCACTATTTTTGTGGGGCGGATATGTCACTGTTTTAGCGGAAAAGTATTAGAATTGAACCTAGTTAATCACCAACGGCGCGTTGGAAGTTTCGACTGCCATTTTTACTTTTTTTGTGGCGTGGTCGAAGGAAACGCTTCGGGCCTCTACCAAGGAAGGCTCGTTTATTAGGAACTGTAGCCCCGTTAAGCCCAACCGAATTTCGCTCATGGCGGCATGTGCCTTTATGTGGTAGCCTAGGTCTGGGAGGGTTGGCAGGTTTATGCTTAGTTTTGCGTTGCCAGTTTCCACGCTCCATTGATAGTTGGCGTGTCGAGCGAATTTTGACATTATTATGGAAAGCGGGCTGTTGTAGTTGGATAGCTTTAAATTAGCAATGTCTAATTCGGAGGCTTCCATAGGGCCGTTTAGGTTTTCCACAGATGCGTTATCTGCGACTATGTTTGACACGGACAAACGCCCATTGCTGGATTCCGCGTTAATATTACCTGCGGCTATGCTGGAAAGTACGGTATTTCCGTTAGCATTAGAAACGCGGATTTCGTTAGCAGATAATGAAGCCGCGTCTACTTGACCATTTATGCCGTCTATTTTTATTACGCTGAATGCGCGTTCGGGTACATATGCATCTATTGACACCATTTTAAAATCGTCGGGTTCGTAATTTAAAAAATACTTGCCGCCTAGTTTTACCATGTCAATTTCGGCATTAGCGCGGTTGGCGCGATACGTCAATGTTGCGGTTATTTTATCGCCGTTGTAGCCCTTTATGCGAATATCGCCATTCATGCAGGAAAGACTTAATTCGTTGTAACCGCCAGTTTCCACGTACATTTCAATTTGCCGTTCGGTTAATCCACCGCCACCGCTTGGTGGCACAGGACGCGAGGTACGCGCCGCCGCACCAGAATGATGCTTTTTAGGCTTATGCGACTGCTCACGCGGGGGCGGAGATGCCTCCGTTGTAAACGTATGCGAAAGATAATCTGCTGCACCAGCGATTTTGTCGGCAACAACTTCCGTAAATCTCTGTACCTTCGGACGGGCTTCACGGGCGAAGCTTTCAAATTTCTTGCTAAAATCGTCGTACTCCGACGAATGCGGCCGACGACCATTGTTATTAAATCCCTCCGAAGAAGGCGGTGGCGTATGCGAAGGTGGCGGCGGTGGTGGCATAGAATGCGAATGCGCCGAGTACCCCCGACTAGGACTAGCCGCGCCGCCGCTATCAACAGCTTGAAGCAACTGCGCTCCCTCTGACGCAGAAATTTGACCATTTTCAATCATTTGCAGTATTCGTAATTTTTCATTCATGTACAAACATTCCTCTCTATTTACACCTCTTGCATTAACGCCGCCTTTGCTGGCGTTTTCTGCCCATCTCTTGGGTTGGTATCAAGCCGCTTACCCGCGAAAGAGTGTCTACCATGAGATGCATTTTACGGTCTGATGATATTGCATTTAGTGCAGATTGCTCAATCTTTATAAACATGGTGTTCAGCTTTTCGGGGTCTAGCCTAAGGTCACCATCAACAATAAGAACAGACAAACCTTGATAAATTTTAAAGTACATCTCCTTAAACCGCCAAACCCGAACATGCCTATAAATTGCAACAATTTCAAAAACGCCAATACTTAATGAAATCATAATCGGGAAAAACACGTCGATACCAGCGAATCCTATCGCGAACATTCCAAGAAAAAAAATCCCCCACGCAGGCACTAGCATTATTGCCAAAAAGAGTTCTATACACCCGTACTGCAAGCATTTACGCCTGTACAAATGAAACATTTTATAGTAAGTGTCCATTCGGGTTTGGGCTTCTTCGCAAATATCATCGGCTTCATGTAGTTTGGAAGTCCGTTCCTCGTCCCGCAGATTATCCTTGACATATTTAACGCTGTCAATTTCGGGAGTTGTCATAATAAAATGCTTTTCCAAATTTTTAAACCTACGACGATAATTGTCAATTCCTTCGGCGCAATTGGTATCGGCACACATTGCATGACGCGACCCAATAAGCGACGCAATTAATGGTGGAATCAGCTTCTTACCATTAAGTTTAATCTTCTGCCTAACAACCAACGCCATCTCGCCAAAAGCAACCAACGCCGCGCCAACCGTAAACAACAAAACAGCTTCAACAACCGCACCAGCACTAATCAAACTAGCCGACCAAGAAATAAACGGAATCAGCAACAATAACCACAACGCCTCAAACCAGTAAAATTTAACACTACGCCAATGCACTTTCCAAAACTCATCCGTGTATTTCTTAATCTGCTCGTTTTTCTCGTGCAACAAAGTCACGGTGGCTTCGTTTAGATTGGTTGGCTCTAGTGCCAAAACGCTTTCAACAAAAGTAACAAGTCGCATCTTAGCGGCGGCAGAAAGATAATGCACCCAAGCCTTACGCTTAAACTTCTTCATTTTCTTGCTGATTTTCTTCTTGCGTAGGTATCGTTCAAATACTACGGGGTTTTTCTGGGCTAACCTTGATGTCTCCCTCAAAATTTTATATTCCTCATCAATCCACGCAGTAACCAGCTTTCGGAACTCCTTCATTATTCCCCATTCGACCTCAATTGTATTGCTGTCTTTGTAGCCCTGCCTGTGTGGTATGTCCG
Source organism: Defluviitaleaceae bacterium (assembly GCA_009785665.1). Taxonomy (GTDB): domain Bacteria; phylum Bacillota; class Clostridia; order Lachnospirales; family WQUN01; genus WQVC01. The sequence continues at coordinate 4,311 of WQVV01000129.1, read as the reverse complement.
TGTTCCAAACTGCACCGACGGTTATTTTGCGTAGTTCAAAAAAGCCTCGTATTTTCCAATAGTATTTCTCTATTTTAAGGTCATAGTGTGTCATCTCCAAGTCGCGTTTCCATCTTTTCCAGTCCAAAAATTCGTTCCAGAGTGCTTTTTTTACAAAAAGTTCATCGTCATTGGAAAGGAAACGTGTTTCTACTATTGTCGCGGCTTTTTTAAGTTCGTCTAGTGGTGCATCTTTTGTAATTTCGTTTTCAATTGCATCTGCCAACTGCGTCAACAATTGCAACGACCTATTTTGATACGTGCTAATCCTCCAAATTAAAATAGACACAGGAATCAAAATAAGAAAACCCAGCGCAGGCAAAGGAAAAAACCAAATCAAAACCAACGGCACTGTAATCGCAAGAAATAAACCAAATGCATAAGTTAAAGTAAGCACAACCACCTTTGCTTCATGCGAACGCGCACGTTTTCTGTAAAGCTCTATTTGATGCCACTTTACGTCTAGCCAAGTTTGTTTATCCATGTTTATTCGCCCTTTTTGTCTGTATCATCAGAGTAGTATTTCTCCAGTCTTGCGGCTTCGTCGTGTTTGTGGCTTAATGTTTCAAAACCCTTTCGCAGAAGCTCGTCGGCTTTGTCGTCTTCGGCTTTTTTTCTGTCCTTCACACGACCTCGCCACATGAAAAACGTGATTACTAAAGCAATTCCAGCAACAATCAAAACACCAACCAAAATTTCCGTAGGATACGGTAAAACATCACTAGGGAAAATTATTCCCACCAACGATAAAATTACTATCGCAATCAACCCCAGCATTATTACGCTTCCGCACCCAGGCGACTGTTTTAATTTTTCTTCTTCGGTCATTTTTCACCTCCACTTCTTGCATCATATCGAGCTTGATGTTTAAATGCGCGGAATAAAACCGAACCTGCCACAACCGTAAGCAAGTTCATTTTCAAAAAATCTTTCACCCTTAGACCATCTCCTTTTTTCTATATACGCAAGTTACCATATTTTTTCTTCGTGCGAATATCTTCTCCAAAAAATTTTATCAATTGATAATTGCCAAGAAAACGCGAGACAATACGCTCAGAATACTGTTTCGCGAGAGTAGCAGGGGCAAGATTGGTAGAAATTACCGTCGCCTTGCGCGTTAGCAAGCGTTGATTAATAATGTCAAACAATGACGCTGATGTAATGCTAGTAGAAACTTCCGCACCAAGGTCGTCCAGAACAAGCAGGTCTACTTCGTCCACGGCATCAAGCATTTCGTCGGGAGGGGAATTGAAATCGCGGTTGAAGCGCGAATCCTCTATAACTTTGCAAAGACGCGGCACTGTTAAATACAACACGGTGCGTCCTGCATCAAGTAAATCCTTTGCAATGCAATTGCTTAAAAAAGTTTTCCCAAGCCCAGTCGCGCCGTACAGCAGTAAATTTTGAAACTCCGTATCAAAATTTTTAACAAACTCGGTAGCAATACGATAATTAGTTTGCATATTTGCGAGTGGGGAAAGCCCTTCTTTTTCGTCAATCTTTTCGCTAAACAAACGAACATCAAACGTCCCAAAGTTCTCATCCATAAGAACTTCGCGCACGTTTGATAATGCGTAATACTCCTCTATAAGGCGTTGCTTTAAGCATACGCAGGCGGTAGATGTACCACCCAATTGTGTTATGTAGCCCGTGTCGTTGCAGTTTGAACAACTATACACAGGCGCGAAAAAACCCTCGCCCATGCCGATTTTTGTCAGCAAGGCGAGGCGTTCTTTTTTAAGCTTGTCCGATGTTTCGCGGGCTTGGTTTATTCCGTTTACGTCTCCAGCTAATGCCATTCGCGCTAGACTTAGCCCAATTTCGCCCATTTTTTTTTCGATTTCCCCTAGCCTTGGTTTTTTTTCCAAAGCTTCTTTGCGTCTTGCTTCGTATTCTGTTTCGGCGCGTTCTCTTGCCGCTTCAAGGTCGCGTTTTACTGCGCCGTATGCCGTTTTATATTTCACTCGCTCACCTTATATTTCTGCTCCAGATATGCGCGTTCTAGTTTTTCGTAGTGAGAATAATCGTTGTCGCGCTGATTGAAATTTACGAAGCGATTTTGTTTTGTTCTAATGGGTACAACAGTTGATTGCGTCTTATCTGCCTTATCGCGCTTAAACTCATCGTCGGCTACGGCTACACTTTCCATTGTGTAAGCACCCTTTTCTTTCCAACTTGACAAAATACCGTTTACATACTTTAGCGTTGGCTTGTTTATATGTTCTATGCAACGCTCAATTGCTTCTATGATTATCTCGACAGGCATATTCCATTCATACAGCCACCTGTCCATAAATTTCCGATGCACTGGCGTGGGATAATTTGAGATTCCCATATGAACCATAATTTCGCGATAACCATTATCAAAACCTTGAATATAGGTCAATGCCTTTTCAAGATTATTAATATCACGGTCTGCCCAATCCAGCGCGCATTTTTCGATGTAGCGCAAGTTACGATGTTCATTTTCAGCGCAGTATGTCAGCAGATACTCGATTACATCTATTGGAAGACGCAACCAATCATGGAAGCCGAAAATTACATTCATGTCGTTGGCAGAAAGCATTTTCCCCAACGCCTTCTCTGCCCGCGAGAATATACGCGCTACGTCGCTGTTTTCTGTTCGGAAGTATGCTAACTCATCTGGACTGTACTGCGGGCGGCTTTCCACGGGAAGCGGCTTTGTTTTGTCCAGAACTTCCAATGTTGGCATTTTTGTTTTGTTGCACTGCGTTGGTTCAGTTGCATCAGTTTGCTTTGATGGTACTTGCAGGAAAGTTATTTCCGTATCATTGCCTTCTTTGTCTGATGAAATACTTACTAGCCCTTGTTTCTCCCAGTGCTTCCATGCCTTTATTACGTCGCCCTCTGTAAGTTGAAAGCGTTCCCCTATTTCACTGAAGTTCGCGGATTCTCCGTCAAGGAGACGGCGCAAGCTCCATATGTAAATGAGGGGATATACTGGTAAACAGTCGGCCATGTACTCATCAATGAAGGTAAACGACAAATCGACTGTACGTTTGCAATCTAATTTCATTTTTATCGCGCTCATATTTTCGACCACCCTCTTGGCTTATGTCTTGGCTTGGATATATTAGCCTATTTTGAGCGACTTGACCACCCCCTTTTTTCAACAACTTTAATCACATTTGTGGATAATAATGTGGATAACTTTATTTCCCGTATTTCCCGACAAACACTGACTTGGAAGAACTGTGGACATTTGTCAATAGGATTCTTTCCACAATTTTTGTGTGAAAAAATATTTTTATTTTGCAAAAAGCCCGCAATCACTGGGTTCTTCCATGTGACCCTTGCAATCACGGGCTTTTTTAGGGCTTGACATTGATGGAATTGTTATTCTCCACAACCTGTGGATAATGTGGATAATGCAGTGCGTAATAATTCTTCGCCTACTTTGTACACATCTCCTGCCCCCATGGTTATTAACATGTCGTTTGGTTTTAATGTTTCTTTCAGGTAATTTCCCGTTTTGTCAAAGTTTTCTATAAAAGTTACATCGTTTCCTTCATCTTTGATAAGTTTTGCGAGCATTTCCGACGAAATTTCTGGGTCGTATGCTTCTCTTGCGGCGTAAATCGGCAATAAAATTACCTTGTCTGCGTCTGTGAACGATTTCGCGAAGTCGTGGAGTAAGTTTTTGGTACGTGTGTATGTGTGTGGTTGGAATAGGCATACTAATTTTCCACATGTATTGCTGTCGTTTATGCTTTGACGTGCCGCCGCTAGACAGGAGCGGATTTCTGTTGGGTGGTGTGCGTAATCGTCTATTATTTTTATGCCGTTGTACAAGCCTTTATGCTCGAAACGGCGTTTTGTCCCTTGTACGTTGCTTAGGGCGTTGGCGGTTGTTTCTGTTGGAATTTTTAGTTGGAATGCCGCCGCAAAACATGCTAGTGCATTTAGCATATTATACTCACCTGGTAAGGGCAAGTCTACATGCGCTAGGAAGTTTTCGCCGTCGAATATATCGAAGGACGGCTTGCCTTCTTTGTAATTTATGTTACGTGGGGTGAACCTTGCTCCGCTTTCTTGTAGCCCGAAGGTTATTATTTCGCAATTTGCTTCGCGGGTAACAATGTCAAAACCTTCCACGCCAGCGCGAATTATCAACGCGCCTTCTTTGCGAATGTTTGACGCGAATTTCCCGAATGCGGCTATTAGATTTTCCATGCTTCCGAAGAAATCTAGGTGGTCTGCGTCTATGTTTAGGATTATTCCCACTTGCGGGTGCCAGTGATGGAAGCTGTT
>WQVV01000128.1 GCA_009785665.1 Defluviitaleaceae bacterium | reverse complement strand
GAAACGGATTTACTGCGTTTTCATTCTCACGAACATATCGAAAACGTAAAATATCTAAGCAACACGAGTGGTGGTTATTGTGGTGATAGCACCATTGTAGGGCGTGGTTCATATGAAATCGCGCTGCTTTCGGCGGGGGGCGCGATTGCCGCAGTTGATGCGGTTGTGCGTGGTGCGGCAAAAAACGCATATGCACTCACACGTCCCCCAGGCCATCATGCAATGCGCGACGAGGGAATGGGATATTGTATTTTCAACAATATCGTGATTGCAACAAAATACGCCCGCGAAATGCTAGGCGTAAAAAAAATTCTCATTGTGGATTGGGACGCGCACCACGGCAACGGCACAGAAGATGCCTTTATTTCCGACAGCGATGTATTATTTATATCATTGCATCAAGATGGGCTAGAGCCAATGGGACGCGGGCTTGCAACAGACCAAGGCAACGGAGCAGGCGAAGGTTTTACCATTAACATTCCCCTACCAGCAGGAAGCGGCGACGCAGTTTACAAATATGCATTTGAACAAATTATCATGCCCCGCGCAAAGGCATTCGCGCCAGAACTTGTATTGGTTTCAGCAGGTCAAGACGGCAATATTTTCGACCCACTTGCACGAATGATGCTTTCCGTCGCGGGTTATCGTTATATGACACAACAACTTATGAGTTTGGCAAATGGTCGCATTGCGTGTATTCACGAAGGCGGTTACTGTTCCGCATACGTACCGTTTTGCACCCACGGCATAATAGAAGAACTTTCGGGAATAACAACCGACGTTGGCGACCCGTTTATCTATGCAATGGAAGGCACGGGGTACAATAAGCTTTTGCCGCATCAAAAGACAGCCGTAATAAACATAAAGGAAAACAAATCCGCGAAATAAGTAAATGCTACTTTACAACTAATAAGCATCTTCCGTAAGTTCCGACAAACCCTTTAGGGCGTGTTGCCACTACGCAAAAATCGTGCCATTCGCGTAGTGGCAACACGCCCTAGCATAAACGCATTTCATAGTTACTGCGTAACCATTAGATTAACGCCATCGCTTCTTACGTGAACACCGCCGAATTTTGAGAAAAATATTTCCGCGTTTATGCTTTCTAGGAATGTAACTACTCGTTCGTCGGCGGGGCGGTTGAAGCAACATGTGGACACTGCATAACGCGGATTTACCGCGGCTAGAAATTCCATGGTACGTCTGTTATGTCGCCCATGATGCGGGAGTTTAAGGAAGTCAAAAGGGGGGATTTCTTCTGTTTCCATAAATTCTAAAAATTCGCCCAAACGCCCTGCCATTGCGTCGCCTGTGAATAGGAAATTATTTTCGCCATGCCCAACGGATACGATAATGGAAAAATCATTCTCGCTGGGAATGTCTGTAGTGGCTTCGTAATTGTCATCATCGTCCTCGTTACCGAAAACGAAGAAATCCAGCCCCGACGGCTTTATTACGATTACAGCATCATCAAGGGTTAGTGTGATTGTTTCTGTTAATACATATGCCTCAACACCTTCGCGCTGTTTCGCCAAGTTTAAGCGATTAACGGAATTTGATACTCTCTCGTAATTCGGAACAATCAAATTTCGCACTTCCAAGAATCGCAAAACATAATATGCACCACCTACATGGTCGCGGTCAAAATGCGTGATTATTAGATAGTCGATATGGAAAATGGTTCGCGCAAACAATGCATCGGAAATCATTCGCCCGTGCTGACGCTCGCCAGTATCAATTAGCACAACGTAATTTTCCGTTGTAATAAGAATCGCGTCTGCACTTGGAAATCCAAAAACATAAACGTCAACAACACCGCTTTCTTTGTGTGGGTGAAGAAACATACTAGCCTCTTCTATTGTGTAATTATCGTCGGCAAGCATGTATATTTCATCAACCGTATCTGCAAGTTCATGTTGCGCATTGCACCCCACAAAAATAAGCAAACACAGCAACATTAAATATTTTTTCACAAAACCCAACCCTTCCAAAAACTCCAACATAATAAGCATTATATCACCATGCCACAACAGCGGTATAAAAAAGTTAAAATCGGCATAAATATTTAGGGCGTGTTCCCACTACGGGAATACGCCCTATTGCCGTTCTCATCGGAGGTGTGCAGAAAATGCGAGGCATAAAAGAAAGAATGACGGGGTTATTAGCCCTGCCAAAAGAAATAGCGTTAGATTTACCTGTAGTAATGGCAACAGGGCGCGGCGAAGTGAACGTAGAAAACTACAAAAGCATTTTGGAATTTACAGACGAAAGAATCAAAGTAAACACAAAAGATGGAGCAATGACAATAGAAGGCGAGCGACTAAAGCTACGTCAAGTAACAACGGAAAACGTACTAATATCTGGGCGAATCACAGGAATAAAATACTCCTAAAGAGGTGCATGTCAAATGATGTTAAGCGCGTGGCAATTTACAAGAGGTTATGTACGAATTTTGGTAACGGGTTTTTCGATTGAAAGATTTCTAAACATGGCGATGTTTCGCGGGGTGTATCTGTGGGACGTAGAGCGCACAGAAAAAGGTGTGGAATTAAACGTAAGCATAAAAGGCTTCCGAATAATTCTCGCCTGTGCAAAAAAAACAAAATGCAAAGCAAAGGTAATCCAAAAGAACGGCATACCATTTATAATACATAGGTATCGTAAGCGTAAGCTTCTTGTTAGTGGAGTATTATTTTTCGTGGTGGGGCTTATCGCGCTGTCATCATTTGTGTGGCGCATAGAGATTGAAGGAAATGAAATTTTAACTCACGACGCAATTTTGACATTCCTAGAGGCCGAAGGTCTGCATACAGGCGCGGCAAAATTTCGCCTAAGCGACAGAGAAATTCAAACCGCAATGATGAATTACTTCCCAGAAATAAGTTGGGCCGATGTATACACACGCGGCACACGCACAACTATTCTAATATCCGAAGCCCTTCCGCCACAAGAAATTCTCGACCGCCAAACGCCTGTACACGTTGTCGCATCAACAGAAGGTTTAATCACGGCAATTGTAACAGGCGCGGGTGCGCCGCTGGTTCGGCAAAATGACATCGTGCGGCAAGGCGACTTGCTAGTAAGTGGAATCCTAGAGTTAGACCCCGAAATGCAAGGTTCGCCAAATGTATATGTACACGCATATGCGGAAGTATGGGCGCGACGTTATCACGCGTTGCAATTTTCCGTGCCGTTTGCATACGAAGAAAGAGTTTTCACGGGCAGAATCCTAAATCATCGTGCGGTGCAATTACTTTTCGCGGGAAATAGACGAATAAATTTACCCAGTAGTGGAAATTCCTTCGCGTCCTATGATAGAATAACAATGCATCAGCAAATTGGCGCAAGTGGAGATTATCCGCTGCCCTTTGTGTTGATAACGGAACGTTATTCAGAATTTGTACCACAAACCCGCACACGCACTCCCGAAGAAGCCGCCGAACTAGCCGAAAGAATGGTAACAAGCCGTTTAATTCGCGAGTTCGATTTTTCCATAGACATAATAGGTCGCGAACTAACCTTCACACCAACAGAAACAGAACTACAAGTAAGCGCGTTAATAACCACCCACGAACGCATAGACCAACAAGTTCCAATAACAGTACCAACCCCAACGCCCGCACCATCACCAACCCCATAGGAGGCAACAAATTGGATAAAATAGAAATCCCAAGCACGTTAATTCGTAGCGTATTCGGAAAATTGGACGAGCATATAAAAAAACTAGAGCAAGCATTCGCAGTAACAATAATCAACCGCGACGACGGCATTCATATAATGCCAAACACCCCAGCCGCAATCCCCCAAAATGCCGAGAAAGTTTTGCGGCATTTGGTAGCGTTGGCAAAAAAAGGCGAAACAATATCAGAACAGCAAATTAACTACGCCATAGCCGAACTAACCCAACTAGACCAAATAGAAAATCTAAGCTCCGACACAATATGCAACACAATCAGCGGCAAGCCAGTAAAACCAAAAACCGTAGGTCAAAAAAAATATATAGACCAAATCCGCCAAAACACAATAGTATTCGCAATAGGCCCAGCAGGCACAGGCAAAACATATCTTGCTATGGCTATGGCAATAACAGCTTTCCGCGCAGGTCAAGTAAACCGAATTATCCTAACACGCCCAGCAATTGAAGCGGGCGAAAAATTAGGATTCCTACCAGGCGACCTACAGCAAAAAGTAGACCCATACCTACGCCCCCTATACGACGCACTACATGATATAATGGGCGCGGAAACTTTCCAGCGCAATTTCGAGCGCAATCTAATAGAAGTAGCCCCCCTAGCCTACATGCGCGGTCGCACACTGGACAACTCCTACATCGTACTAGACGAAGCCCAAAACACCACCCCCGAACAAATGAAAATGTTCCTAACCCGTTTAGGCAAAGATTCCAAGGCAATAATAACAGGCGACGTAACCCAAATAGACCTACCCGAAGGCAAAACCTCTGGCCTAGTAGAAGCAATAAAAATCCTAGACAACATAACAGACATAGGAATAAGCCACCTAACCTCCAAAGACGTAGTACGCCACCCCCTAGTACAAAAAATAATAAACGCCTACGATAAACAAGCCGCCCGCGCCGCCTACAAAAAAAATCGCCGCAACATACCAAAGTAAAACAAGGGGGTTTGAATGGGAAATAACATTGTCAAAACAACAAAATTGATAGACGGCTGGCAGAGCGAAATATGTTTAATAGAAGCGGCAGACGGTCAATGCTATGTTCGTAAAAATTATTCCGAAGCCGTTTATATAAGCAGCCCAACCATTATTAGCGAGGAGTGGGACGCACTTGTTTTTCTGCATGATAGAGGGTACAGCGTTCCTACTCCTGTACGAAAAGATGCCAATGGAATTTACATGCAATATATAGAAAACGGAGCGTTATGGGAAGTTTACGGAAAATCGGACAAAACATCAAAGCAAGAGTTAATGCAAAAATACGCAAAATTGCTTTACGATTTACATGAGATAGATGTAAGTAGTATTCCCTACAATGGTAGGTTTGTTGAAAATGAACTCGCGGAAATAAGAAATATCATCGAGAAACATAAGCTAAATGATTATTTTGAAATCCTTCACAAACTTGAATCCGAATCAGCAAATATCGCGGAACAACCATTAGCATTTATTCATCGGGACTATCACCCGTGGAATGTTTTGGTTGATACGAATGATAAACTGTATGCCATCGACATTTTTTTCACGCAAGGCGATTACCGCTTTGATGTAGGCTGGGCGTATGCGCATATGAAGCGCACCGCCACAGACCCCGAATTTGTTGAATTTGCGGAAAATTTTTTATCCGAATATTTGAAATTAAAACCTGAAGCCAATGTCGATTTTGAATTTTTTAAGCAGTTAGCCAATTTACGTTGGCTTGCAAATGTAAGACCTGGTGAGTGGTCAGAAAAATCAGATTTTTGGCAACATATGATAAGAGAAGCCGAATCAGCAATGAGCAGTTATCTTGGAGGTACATGATGAACAATTTAAAAGCAATATTTTTCGACGCAGATGGTACGCTTGTAAATCACAAAGAATGTGAAAAACAAGCCTTAATATATGTGTTTGATAGCATAGGAGTAAACTATAAAAACGATTATCAAGATATTTTTAGACATATTGAACAAACGATTTGGGACAATGAATCTTATAACGGTATCCCTGTGCCAAGAGAAACTGTTTTTACTTACAGATTTAAGTTGCTATTTGAAAAACTAAACATCAATTATAATGATTGCGTTAAGGCGAACGACTTTTTTAAGGTTGGTTTAGCCAATTCGGTTGCGTTGAACAACAATGCGATTGAGATTATCGAATACTTGCATGGTAAAAAATATCTGCTTTGTGTAGTTACAAATGGGTTAATCAAATTACAAAGACCCAGAGTAATAAACAGCAAAATAGGAGAATTTATCACGAATATTATAGTTTCAGAAGAAGTAGACGCGCCAAAGCCCAATGCTTTGATTTTTAATACACTATTAAAAAGGATAGAATTAAATGCCAATGACGTAGTAATGGTTGGCGATAGTATAAAAAATGATATACAGGGAGCAAGAAATGCAGGAATTAAATCTATTTGGTATAATCCCGAAAATCATAAAAACGAAACTGGCATATTGCCAGACTACGAAATTAATGATTTACTACAGTTAAAAAACTTTGTAAACAAAACGGCTGAATAGCCCTTGAAAAAAAGGAGTAGCCCATGCGAAAGCACCTGTTGAAAATTGTATATATTGCTGTGGCGTTTTTTGTTACTTGCGTCTCTATTGCTACTGGGTCTTATTTTAATGCTGGGCTTACTTTGGAAGTGGGTTCGGTATCGGAGATTCGGGTGCGTGCGCCGCAGTCATTTGTTGACGAAGAAACAACAGCGGTTAATAGGCAAGCGGCGTTAGCATTTGCCGAAGGTCTGGAGAAGACGTATACGATTGACCCAAGCGAGTGGGCTATTATGGCAAACAATTTGAGTTTGCTGTACGGGTCGCTTGAGGAAATTCGAGAAGAATATCAGCGCGAACGCGAGGAGTATTATGCGGCAAACGAAGCATGGGGCGAGCTAATGGCGGCGCATAATGCAGAAATTGAAGCGGCGCAAAATTTATGGGAAGCGCGTAGAGAAACAGCAATTGCAACAGGCGCGGCAATGCCGTCTGCGCCAGTATTTCCAGAGCCGCCAAGTGTTCCCGTGTGGACTGGCGAAGTCTTTGATATGTTTGAGGGTTTGCCAATAAGATTTGACGAGCCACAGCGAGATTTTATTGTGGAGATGTCATACGAGGCGTTTGTGGAGATGTGGACTGCAATTGAAGCGGTTGCAGGCGCGGTGCAATCGTCATCGCTTATTCGGTCAATAGACTGGCTGACCGCACAAGCGGTGCAAACGGCATTAAGAACACACGCGCTGGACAGAACAACCGACGAACTTGCAGAGCGTATTATTTTGAATTTGCTACGCACAAATGCAGTTCCCGATGACGCGCTGAATAACCAACGGTTTATCGAAGCGGCAAACCGCTATGAAATCGTGATGATTCCCGAAGGGTTTATTCTGGTTGACGAAGGCGAGTATGTTACGCAGGAAATTTTTGATATTCTTGCGCGGTTGGACATGCTTGCACCTGCGTCTATTTTTGATACTCCAGAGCCGTTAATCGGGGTGTTCTTTCTTGTGGCGGTGTTGTTTCTTGCTTGTTTGATGTTTTTGACGTTTTATCGGTCGGGGGTTAAAGCTAATCCCAAGGAATCAATGTTGTTGTTTACGTTGTACTTGCTTACCGTTCTGCTGGTTTGGACACTTAGCGAGTTCTCGTTCCCCTTCTTGCCAATTTTGATTTTCCCTATGCTGGTTTCCATTTTAATTGACCGCAGATTAGCTACCGCGCTTACGTTTCCGCTTATACTTATTTGCTTTTTCATTGTGGATGGCGATTTGATTTATCTGCTGTTTTATTCGGCAGCGGGAATGCTTTTCTGTATGTTCTCGCGGTATACCACGGAGCGGGGGAAATCTATTTGGGTGGGGCTGTTGCTTTCGGCTATCATGTTTGCTTTGGCGGTGGCCGTAACTCTGATTGTTGAACGCGGCGGCGCGCTTTACGATATACAGGTGTTGTTGTTTACAGCGGGATTCGCGTCGGTTAGCGGGATTTTGACGGTGTTTTTATGTATGGGAAGTTTGCCGCTTTGGGAGACGTTTTTTGGTGTTGTAACACCTGTTAAGTTGCTGGATTTAACCAACCCAACGAATCTGCTTTTGCGTAGGCTGACCCTCGAAGCACCAGGGACATATCACCACTCGCTGATTGTGGCTAATCTAGCAGAAACAGCCGCATACGACATAGGCGCGAATGCTCATGCGGCACGGGTTGGCGGCTATTATCACGATGTAGGCAAGCTGAAATTCCCGCACTATTTTGTAGAAAACATAGACGGCGAAAATCCGCATGATAGCCTTGACTCAATTAACAGCGCGCAAATTATTATGAGCCACGTTTCATACGGGCTTACCCTCGCTACGGAGCATAGATTGCCGCAATTCGTGCGGGATATTATAAAGGAACATCATGGTACTACGGTGTTGCAGTATTTCTATTCAAAAGCGCGGGAAACAGGTGCGCAATGCGAAGAAAAGGATTTTCGCTATCCATACATCATTCCGCAAACGCGGGAATCGGCTTGCGTTATGCTTGCGGATTCCGTGGAAGCGGCGGTTCGCAGTATGATTCCCAAAATTCAAAATGTTGATGAAGTTGAGAAGACCATACGGTTTATAATTCGCGGTAAGTTAAACGACGGGCAGTTAGCCGAAAGCCAATTAAGCATCAAAGATGTGAATATAATAGAGCAATCCTTCTTCCGAGTGTTAAAGGGCATGTACCACGAACGCATTGCCTATCCCGCGCCAAAGGCAGGAGATACGGCAATAGTGCGACCTGCAAAATAACAATAACAATGCGGGCAGTCGCACAGATTTTCACAAATGCCATATAGTTAGACTACTTGAAAAATTGCACTGATGTTTTAGTGCAATTTTTTTTATTGCTTATAGCAAACTGCTCATGGCTTCGAGACGTATGCGTTAGCCTACTATGTATGTCATCGGTGAAATGCGGCTGTGCCGCTTGACTTTATATGCTAGGAAACTGCTATAAAATGGGAATAGGTGTCACTTGTAAGTATGTACACAAAAAAGCCCTCGGATATTCAACAGCAAGAGAACAGCAAGAGAAAAACAAGATTATATTAAATG
>WQVV01000127.1 GCA_009785665.1 Defluviitaleaceae bacterium | reverse complement strand
TATTTTTTCACAAATAATTTTCTGGCATTTCTCATCTCGTCATTGATTGTGCTTGGTGGTGTGATTTTTTTTAGCTTTTTAGGTACCTTGTTATCAAAACGCAGTTGGTCATACCGTATGGCGATTGGTGGTATACTATTGAGCATTCCTATTAGCTTTTTAGGTGTTTTTATGCCTTTAGTAGGCAACTGGTATCCCGCACGATATGAAAACACACGCAAATTTAAGCGCGATATGGCGATAACTGCGTTTTTGCCGTGGCTGTCCCTTCTTAGTTTTCGCTTCGTTATGGGGATTGACAATCTTATCGGCGATTTTGATTTTCTTGATAGTGGTTTATTGTTAGGTTTAACAAACGTTTTGTTGATATTAAGATGTATACCATTTTTGACATTTAATCACGGGAGTTCTCGCATTTTCAAATATAATAAAATTTTGTGGGTTGTGATGGTTTTGATGTCTTTATTTGTTGTAATCTTTTGGTAGTGGGAACACGCCATAAATTTTATAGGAGGAACAAAAATGCTAAATGTAAAACCAAAGGAAAATTGCATGTTTGATGAAATCTCACTGGGCGAGGTAATGCTACGCCTTGACCCAGGGGAAGGAAGAATCCGCACGGCACGTAATTTCCGTGCATGGGAAGGCGGCGGCGAATACAACGTAGCGCGTGGGCTTCGCAAATGCTTCAAGCTGAACACAGCCATTGTAACCGCCTTCGCTGACAACGACATCGGCTATTTAATCGAGGATTTCATTTTGCAAGGCGGCGTAGACACTCGCTTTGTAAAGTGGACACCTTATGACGGAATCGGGCGCAACGCCAGAAACGGCTTGAACTTCACCGAACGCGGATTCGGCGTGCGTGGCGCAGTGGGAATCAGCGACCGCGCAAACACCGCCGCCGCAAACCTAAAAACAGGCGACATTGACTGGGATTACATTTTCGGAACATGCGGCGCACGCTGGTTTCACACAGGCGGAATCTTCGCCGCGCTATCAGAAACTTCCGCACAAGTAGCCCTAGAAGCCGCAAAAGCCGCAAAAAAACACGGCACAATAGTAAGTTACGACCTAAACTATCGCCCGTCCCTATGGAAAGACATAGGCGGCAAGGCAAAAGCCCAACAAGTAAACAAAGAAATAGCACAATACATCGACGTAATGATAGGCAATGAAGAAGACTTCACCGCCTGCCTAGGCCTAGAAATAAGCGGCAACAGCGAAAACCTAGCCACTCTAAACCTAGACGGCTACAAGTCAATGATAAACGCCGCCTCCGCCGCATACCCCAATTTCAAAGTAATAGGCACGACCCTTCGCGAAGTACACACCGCCACCGTAAACGATTGGTCGGCAATCTGCTGGGCAGAAGGTCAAATTTATCAAGGAATGCAATTACCAAACCTAGAAATCCTAGACCGCGTAGGCGGCGGCGACAGCTTCGCTTCTGGCTTAATCTACGGTCTAATGCACGGCAAAGACTACCAAACCGCATTGAATTACGGCGTATGCCACGGCGCGTTAGCAATGACCACCGCTGGCGACACCACAATGGCAAACCAAAAAGAGGTAGAGTCCCTAATGAAGGGCGCAGGGGCTAGAGTTCAAAGGTAAGGCAAAAAGAATTTAAAGTCAAAAAGCGGCAAAGCCGCATTTCGCCGATTACATGTATTGGCAAGCTACGCATACGTCACGAAGCCATGAACAATTTCCTAGCATACAAAAAAAACAGGGCGTGTTCCTATTATGAAAATGGGAACACGCCCTGTTTATTTGCTTGCCAGACGCGCTTGTAGTTCGGCTATAATTGCGTCTTTTTCTACTAATGCCTGTTTTGCTTGTTCAAGTTCAGCGCATGCTTTGTTGTGGAAGTAAAGCTCATCTTGTCTGCGTTGGTAGGCTTGTCGGATGTATTTGTCTTCGCTTTGCCTTGATAATGCGGATACTGCCATATAGATTTCCTCCTCGTCTTTGCAGGCGTTTTCAATGATTGACTTATTGTTTATTTCTTTTTGAGTATTTTCGAGTGCTTCTACTGTGCCATTTGTAAATACGATATTCTATGATAAAATAATGTCCCAATGCTCTTAATGGAAAGGAGAACCGTTATGGCAACAACTACGTTCGACAAGCGAATAATAATAGATGACAGTGCCGCCGATGTACTGATAGCTTTGCTAAAAAAGCCTGTGCCTCCACGCCCAAATACAAACGGCAAGATAAGAGAACTTACGGAGGAGGACTTACAATGTTATTTACAGCACCACTCGGAGCGATTATCGGTACAGACGCAGAAGATGACATAAAAGAAGCCATTGATGTTTTCATATGCAAAGATAAGGATGTAGAAGTCTTTTTAAAGCATAAAGCCATTGACTTTGAAATGCGCGATAAGAGCCGAACTTACTTGATACTTGATAACGATGCTTTTGTGCGCGGCACCATGACAATTCTTGCCTATTTTACGTTATCGTTAAAATCCCTTGAGTTTAGAGATACTATATCATACTTTTTCCGCTAAAACAGTGACATATCCGCCCCACGAAAATAGTGCAAATTTGCAGGATTGTTGCGGGGCGGATATGTCACTGTTTTATAGGAAAAAGTATCAAAGGGTAAAATCAAAGACATTGACGGTTTCTCCAAAGAGGTCAAAGGCGTTGCCATTGTGCTTGTCGGTCAATTCGGCAAAGATGAAAACATCGCAAAGTGCGTATCTGGTAAAGATTTGCTCGACCACTGCATGGAAAAAATATATCAAGTGCAGTCGCTTATTGGTGGTCGTTATGTTTTAATTGAATGTCATGACATTGATAAAGTCGTTAGCTTTTATCACCTAAATGGTTTTGAGCGTTTGCAATTAGATAAATCCGATAATTACTTGCAAATGGTGAGACGATTATAATCGGCGGTTAAGTTAAAAATGCGGAGAAAATCCAAGAAAGCATGAAAAAAACAAAACCGACATCATTTGACGTTGATGTCGGTTTTGCTTTTATATGTTTTGCTATTATTGAAGTAGTTGAAGGATTGATGCGGGCAATTGGTTTGCTTGTGAAAGCATGGAAATACCAGCTTGTTGCAACACCTGTGCCTGTGTAAAACGCATCATTTCGCGAGCCATGTCTGCGTCGCGAACGCGAGACTCTGCGGCTGAAAGGTTTTCGGAAGAGTTGTCGAGAGATTGGCGTGTGAACTCTAGGCGGTTTTGAACTGCACCTAGTCGTGCGCGCTGACCATTTACAATGCCTTCAGCGGCATCAATGAAATTTAGCTGTTCGGAAATAGGCATACCGCTTCTTTCGCGAACGTCGATAAGCATTGCTAAATCGCCGTGAGCACCACCTAGCACACCTGTGTGTATACCTTGAAGTTGCAAAATCATGCCTTGCATGGAGTTTGCACCAATCTGAAACCACATTGCATTGGATTCAAGGTTTACGTTACCAAGAACGTCGGTTGAAAGGTCAAGCATAAGTTCTAGCTGGTGAAGAAGCCCGTTAGTTGGTTCATCTGCGGGAGCACCGTCTGCGCCAATCCTACCCACCAATAACTCAACAGCTGCATTCATCTCTTCCATTATTTCGCTAAGGTCTCCATCCATTGCGTTTTCCAAAGAATCTATCGCAGTGTTAAAGCTAGTACGAATCTGATTTAATAACTCTCTTGCGCCATTTGTAGCATCGTCCCAATCATCAATAGCACTTCCGGAGAATACAGTAGAGCCATCAAAGTTTATAGAACCTGCGCCGCCCAATGCATTAATCTGGTCTTGGGTAATTAGGAAAATTTCCTCTGCTGCGCGAAGACCAAGGCGCAATTGACTTTCAATGTTACTCGCAATCTTTTGAAGCTGTGTACGCTCCGCTGGTATCAATACCAAATCACTAAAATCAAGGTCGCGCATATCTTCAAACATCTGGCTCAAAGAATCTGCGTCAAAAGCTGGATG
Organism: Defluviitaleaceae bacterium; assembly: GCA_009785665.1. Classification (GTDB taxonomy): domain Bacteria; phylum Bacillota; class Clostridia; order Lachnospirales; family WQUN01; genus WQVC01. The sequence continues at coordinate 4,830 of WQVV01000127.1, read as the reverse complement.
GGCTGGGTCAGGAACCATACGCTCTGCAACGCTACGCGCCAATGCATTCAGTTGGTTTTGTATGGTAATCATGTCACTGCGCAAGCTTGTGTTTGACCTGTTGTTGTCGTTCCAATGCACGTTTGGCATACGCCCCGCGAACCCATCTGGAGTGGATGTAACAATTCCACCTGGTTGACCTAATCCAATGGTACGCGCTTGGTGAAATACCATCCATTGAAGTGAAACAGGGCTTGAAGGGCCACCGCCTTCGCCACCCAAGCCACCAGCAAGAAGAGTACGTGTGTTAAACTGTGTACGGAATGTAACATCATTGATTTCCGTCATAATTTGGTCGATTTCTTCCTGAATCATTTCACGATTGCCAAGTGTATTGGTATCGTTTGCAGCCTGTACCATAAGCTCGCGAATACGAATAACCATATCACTTATTGTTGCCATTGCGCCTTCTGCTGTTTGAATAAGACCAACACCATCTTGGGTGTTGATAGATGCTTGGTCTAACCCGCGAATTTGCGCACGCATTGATTCGGAGATTGCAAGACCTGCGGCATCGTCGGCCGCGCTGTTGATTCTAAAACCAGATGAAAGCCTTGCGGCGGCTTGACGCTGTGCAAGCCCTACATTTGTAAGATTTCTGTGCGCGTTTAGCGCAAATACATTGGTACGTACTACCATATTAGACATAGTGTTCCCCCATCGTCTAGAATAATTGCTCCTTTGCGTAATTTACACCACAGCGATACTTCTTGTCAAGTGGTAAGCTTTTGGAAGAAGTATTTCACCCGCGTAAATATTTCGCAAAGAATATATCGGCAGATTTTATCTTTTCCTTTAGTTTAAAAATTTATCCAGTGGATAAAACGCCTTTTTGTAAAAAAAACAACTTCGTTCCACAATCTGAAACGAAGTTTACACGTTCTGGTATAGATATGGTTATTTTTTCTGATACGCCTTTGCAGAGTCTATAGCTCGTTGTTTTACAGCGTCTATTTCAGTTGCTGTCATGCCGCTTTTTGCTTTGTTGCTTGAAATATTAAGGTATAGACTATAATCGTCCAACAGTTGTGCATTAATCATTTCTTGTGCGAAATAAATTTCATAAAGCCTGTCTTCTTGCTTTTCTTTCATTTCGCGTTCAGTTGACATGTCATCACTTCCTTGCATTGGTGCTATTGCCTAACGATTTTGGAGATTTACTTTTTATCCAGTTCGTTAATTTTTTCTTTTACGAGTGCAACGTCTTCTGGTCTCATTTTTGCCTCTGTTTCGTTAATATCATCTTCCAAGCCGATAACCACGTTTCCCTCATTCCGCTTCTTTAAGCGATAAAGCGTATACAGCTTATCTTTTTGGGCTACCCGCAATTTCATGTATGGTTGTTCCATATCCTCACCGCCTTTCTTCATAATCGTTACCCAACATAAAAAGTCTACATTGTCAAGATATTATACTACCCATGCGTGGACTGCAAGTGTTGTCGCATAGAATCGGTGAATAGGCTTACTTCTCCGCTTTTGTATCGCGGTTTTATGCTTTCAAATGGGCCGCGCTTGTTTAAGTAAATTTCCTGCTTTGTTAGGTTAAATCCGAAGTCGAAATTTTCCAGTATGTTCATGCCTAGTACTTCCGAAACTTTTACTTTATCGGCATGGGGTGTTGCTATTATCACGTCTCGTATGCTGTACCCGCAAAATACCACAGATGGGATTTGGCGTAAATCACACACCAAACCTTTTTCGCTGAATCCAGATATTATGCAACCGCGTTCGGATATTATGGGGTAGCCGTTTCTTTCAGCAGTGCCTTTGCGTATTAGCGTCATGAACGCCCCTGTATCAATTATCAAATTTAAAAACTTTACAGGCTCTTTTCTGTCGGAACTGTCTATGGAGTGCAAGTCTATAACCATGCGATTATCCACAAAATCAAAAAAACCTGTATGCTCACTCATCTTGTAGCACCTCTGTAAAGCCGAAGACATTTAGCTCATCCTTGAGGTATGATAAATATGCCGTTCTTCTGTATTTATCGTCCAATTTATCGTAAATGCCTTCTTCAATCCCTTCCCATGCGTCGTCGGCTACAATCATTGGAATAGCGGTTGTTAATGGTTTGTTTATGTCATAATCGCCTTCGACTACAAAAACCCATTTTCCATCAAAAGTTTCGCGCAATTCTTTTCTGGTCATTCGCGTGGGATTTTCCACAAATTTATACATATGCAATCAGCCTCCAAGGTGAAATATTGGCTTATTGTAACGAAACTATAGTCACGGGGCAATAAAAACCTTGAACAGAATACAAACATTTGATATAGTATGTTTCTAAGACTAAAGCCAATTTCTTGAAAGAAGGGTTTTCATGAATCTGTTAATAGTGCCAAAGCCGCTTTTCACTGACAAAATGCATGTTGAGGGGTATTATATGGCGGCGCAGTATGGTAATGCCATATTGGAGTCTACCAAGTCTAATCCGTTGGATAGGGCTATGGATTCGCCGTTCATTGATTTCATGAACGAGGTGGGACTGGAAGCCCTTACGCAAAATAAGCCGATTTTTCTTCCAATTACAAAAATTCAGCTTGTGACGGAACTTGACAAAGATATAACAGAAGAGCCGTCCAATATCGTTTTTCTGTTGGAAGATAAGCTGATTATGGACGATTTGGTTGTGGAAAGATGCCAGCATTTTAAAGAACTCGGGTTTAAATTTGCCGCGTATTTTAAAGGCAAAATGGAAGAACTTCTTCAACTAAAGCCTTATTTGGATTATATATTTTTGAAAGTTCCGCTTACTAAGCTTGTGGAGTATTCCTTTGCGGTACAGCGGGAATATCCAATGTCAATAATAGTTGCTACGGAAATAAGCGAGAAGCCCGTTTTTGACCAAATTGTGCTTCATAGGGATTCTAAAATTGATTTGTTTGATGGCGCGTTCTACAAGGTACATATACCTACGAACGCGAAGCAAAATGCACTATCTCCGCTTAAAACCAACTATATTCAACTTTTGAACATTGTAAACCAAGATGATTTCGACTTCCAAACTTTTACACGCACGGTGCGGCAGGACACCGCACTTGCTATTCAGTTTATGAAGCTGGTTAATACGGCAAGCAAGGTTCGTACAGAGGTAAAAAATCTTAACCAAGCCGCCGCTATGCTTGGGCAACGAGAAATTAAAAAATGGGTTTCCACCGCTGTTTCCAACGCGCTTTGTGTAGATAGCCCGTCGGAAATTACACGCTTGTCGTTGATAAGGGCGAAGTTCTGCGAAAACCTTGCGTTGCATTTTGAAATGTCTGTTGCGCAGGAAAATCTTTTCCTTATGGGGCTTTTCTCGGTGCTAGACGTTGTTTTGGATATTCCTATTGAAGAAGCTTTCAAAATGGTGTTTGTGCCACCGCAGATTCATAGTGCGTTGGTTAATCAACAGGGCGAGTATTACAGTGTGCTGTATTTCGTGCAACAGTACGAGATGGGACATTGGAAAGAAATTTCTCGCGTGGCACTTGTGCGTAATATCGACATTGACCAAATTCATTTCGCCTATAAAGAGGCGTTGCAATGGTATAGCAATTTGATTAGTACTACCATTGACCATGAAGATTTATAATGAAGGAAACAGTTTTCATTGCACGTAACGAAGAAAACTGGAAAGCTTTAGAGGTATTTAACGACCGTCTTCGTTCAACTGGGCGCAGGGGCGTTAAAAGCCTTGCCGCTGAAGAAGTTCGCGAATTTGCGCGACTTTTTCGGCTTGCAGGGCATCATCTTGCATATGCTAAAACTCATTTTCCAGCGGGTAGCACCGTGCCATATTTGAATCGTGTAGTGGGCGTTGCGCATAACTTTTTCTATGTGCGTGAACAGGGAAGTTTGTTTCAGATTAAGCAATATTTTGGTGAAACGCTTCCGCGTACCATTCGCGAAACTTATAAGTATTGGGGGCTTGCAACGGCGGTTTTTGTGATAGGTCTATTGCTTGGTGCGATTTATGTTGGGGCAGACACAACACGTCTTGCAGGAATTATGCCCGCTATGTTTGGCGAGGGCTTCACCCCAGGCGAAACGCCAGAGTTTGCCTTTGATGGTGACAATGACGCGGTTTGGGACGGCGCGTTAATGAGTGCGTTTTTCATAACGAATAACACTACAGTAGCATTTAATGCTTTTGCATTGGGAATTTTAGGCGGCGTTTTTACGCTGTTTGTTATGTTTTACAATGGGCTGATTGTTGGCGCGTTGTTTGGGTTTTTGCACGTCGAAGGCGCGGATATGGTTACTGCTTACGCGCTGATTCTTCCGCATGGCGTGACGGAGCTTTTCGCGATATTTTTAGCAGGTGGCGCGGGGCTTATGCTGGGCAAGGGCGTTTTGTTGCCAGGGAATCACACGCGACGGCATTCGCTTGTTTTGCAGGCGCGGAAGGCCGTTTTGCTAATCCCAGGGATTGCTATACTAATGTTTATCGCCGCTTTCATTGAGGGATTTTTTACGCCACTTCCAATTTCTCCTGCCGCGAAATTTGCTTTCGCCGCGCTTACGGGTATTGGTACGTTTTTTTATTGCATGAAGGGCGCGTGGCGTAGACGATGAAAACTGCTCCAAGCACTATCGAAGATAATCTGACCGCAGAGGGATTTTCTCCCATTGCGGGCGTTGATGAAGTTGGGCGCGGGTCGCTGGCAGGGCCAGTTGTGGTCTGCGCTTTAATTTTGCCCGCAGGGCTTGTGATTGAAGGGGTTTACGATTCCAAAAAGGTAACGGCAATTCGGCGCGAAAAATTAGCCGCAGAAATAAAAAAAGCCGCGATTTCGTATGCATT
>WQVV01000126.1 GCA_009785665.1 Defluviitaleaceae bacterium | reverse complement strand
GTATCTGTATTTTCTCTCTGTTTTCATGGTTCGTATTTTATCATATCTCTAACAAAAAGCCGATAGCGAAACGTGAGCTATCGGCTTTTGCTTTTCAATGCGGGCGTTCTTTGCCCGCTTTTTTAGTGCATAGAAAACGGTTCATGGCTTCGAGACGTATGCGTTAGCTTGCTATACGGGTCATTGGTGAAATGCGGCTGTGCCGCCGCCCGCTAAGATTTTTAGAACAGCGTCTTTCATGTCGTTTACTTCTACTGTTGTGTTGTGGCGTACTTCGCGGGTTTTTAGGTCTGCGAATTGTGGCGGGACTAATCCGTTGGTTAGAGTTGCCATTTGTTCTAGCAGGGCGAAGTCGTCGTATTTTTGGTATTTTGAGTCTAGGCTGGTCATTACTGTTTTGGCGAATTTGTATGGGCTTGCGGTTGAAACAATTACTGTTTTTTCTGATTTATTGTATTTTTGGTGGGCTACATGGGCTACGGCGGTGTGTGGGTCTATTAGGTAGCCGTGTTCGGAATACACTTTTTTGATTGCCGCTTGAACTTCCTGTTCTGTTGCGTAGAAGCCAACGAAATCGGCGGGAACGTCTAGTTTAAATTGCTCCTTGGCGGATAGTTTTACTAAGCGTTCTTGCAAGCCGTTTTCTGGTTTTACCATGTGTACTAGCCGTTCAAAGTTGCTTGGAATTAGAATATCCATAGACGGCGAAGTTGTAAGATGAAACGGACGGTTGGAATCAAAAACGCCTGTATCGAAGTAATCGAAAAGCACCTTGTTTTCATTGCTTGCGCAGATTAATTTGTTTATGGGCAAGCCCATTTTTTTCGCGTAATAACCTGCCAAAATGTTTCCGAAATTTCCTGTTGGCACTACGAAGTTTACAGGCTCGTCGCTGGACATTCCGCTTTTTACTAGCTGCGAATACGCGTAAAAATAATACACAATTTGCGGAATAAACCGTCCCGTGTTTATTGAGTTTGCGGAAGTAAATTCGTAGCCATCTGTAGCTAGTTGTTGTTTTAACTGGGTGTCTAGGAAGATTCGTTTTACTTCGCTTTGCGCGTCGTCGAAGTTGCCTTTTACACCTACTACGTGTACGTTGTTTCCTGTTTGGGTAATCATATGCTGTTTCTGAATTACGCTTACGCCGTTTTCTGGGTAGAAGACGATTATTTTCATGCCGTCAATATCTTTAAAACCCTCTAGTGCGGAAACGCCTGTATCTCCTGAAGTGGCGGTTAGAATCACTTGCGTTTTGGGGTTGGGCGTTTTTTTCAAAGCGGTTGACATCAAATGCGGAAGAAGGGATAACGCCATATCTTTGAATGCTAATGTTTTGCCGTGGTACAGCTCCAAAAATGAGACATCTGGCATTTGAACAAGCGGCGCGATTTCTGGCGTATCGAAGTTGATTGCGTTGTACGCGCTGTCCACGCAGTACACCATTTCTGCGGGGGTGTAGTCTGTTAGGAAATGGTGCAACAACCATAGCGCATGTGCGTTATAGTTGAATCCAGATAATTCGCTTGGTGGCACGTCGGCTTTTGGAATTGATTCGGGTACGTACAAGCCGCCGTCGTCGGCTATGCCTTTTACTATGGTTTCTGATGCGGTTAATTTTTCGGCGTTGTTATCGCCGCGTGTGCTTACATATTGCATTCTGATTTCCTCCTAGTATACTGAACGTTGAAAACATTTATCGACGACGAGCTAAAACGGCGAACGCTTTTACGCCGTTCTTAGCGACAGAGGAGATTAATGTTTTCGCGTTCTGTTACGACTTGCGCTCCGTTTACATCTGCGTGTAAAATTTTCGTTTCCCATGAATTTTCTAGTTGGGTTAGATGTTGTTTCATTTTGTTGGCGAAATTTATTTCGTTGGCGCGGGGGGTTATTGCTATTATTGTTGGGCCTGCGCCGCTCATGAATACGCCTTTCGCGCCCTCGGTTTGGGCGTACTCGAATATTTTGTCCATGTTTGGGATTAGCGTTCCGCGATAAGGCTGATGTATTCTATCATTTACCGCTACGCGTAAATTATCCCAATTTTGGCTAATCATTGACGCAACAAATAAAGACGCACGCGAAATATTAAAAATCGCATCCGCCTTCGTGTAGGTTTGCGGCAAAATTTGACGTGCTTCTTCTGTGGACAACTGGAAATCTGGAATAAAAGTTATAAATGAAAGCGCGTCCGATGGCGCGATTTTTACACTGTGTAGCTGATTGTCTTCCATTGCGGCAACCACAAAGCCCCCGTATATTGCGGGTGCTACATTGTCGGGATGACCTTCTATTTGGCAAGCTCGTTGGGCTAAATCGTCTCTGGTCATTGGTTGGCCCGCTAGTTCATTCGCCACCATCAGCCCTGCAACTATACACGCAGAACTACTTCCAAGCCCTCGCGTCATTGGAATTTCGTCAGTTTGAACAAGTTTTAGCATTGGTAGGGGTTTGCCTATTTCTTCATAAAATTGCTTAATCACTTGGTAAATTAAATTTTCTTCTGTTGTTGGAACATCTGCCGCGCCTTCAATTATAAATTGGTCGGATTCCTCCACCGCGACTTCGTTGTACAAGTTTAACGCCATTCCAAAGCAATCGAACCCTGCTCCCATATTCGCTGTTGTTGCTGGAACTCTTACTTTTAACATAAGTACACCACCTTCATTTTATAGTATATAGTTTTTTTTGCTAATTGAAAAGGCTTTAAAGAATACCATGCCAAGTTCCACAAATGATAAAATGTGCGGAAAAAATTTAAGTCATGCAAACTGTCTTTAATTTATCTATGGAGAGTGTAAACAGGCTTGGTATATTCTTTGTTAGTGCCTTATCTGCCATAAAACTGTAGTGAATTTGCGCGGCATTTTTGTCGCAAGACAAGGAGGCAGTGACGCGGCGTGCCAGGGCCACTGCCATGTTGTAAAGGGTACAAAATTCGTACCTACTACAACACAGGCAGTTACGCCATTTTCGAGGTATAAGGGTATCTTCTGGTTAAGTAAGGTTTTGGGTGCAATTACAGGGGCAAAAAAGAGCTGTGAAGAAACCTATAGCAGAGGGCTAAATTAATTTCCAAAATCTGCCGAAGTATAGTATGCGGAAACTTTGTGCGACTGGTAGCACATTCCATGTATGTATGCTACATTACGTTCGGCATGTCTGTCCTTTGACAAACACCGCAATCAACAGGCGGTCATATCAGAACATCAGGTACAATAACTGCTATGATGTATGCTAAGACCTACAGGAAGCCAACTGCAACCCCTGTGAGCGAGCATCTCTTCACCTATCGCTAACAAGCGTGACGGTCGGGCAAATAAACAGCATAGTGGTGATATGGTACTCCCCCAAGACACTGGGGCTTAAACGTCTGGAGAGGCGAATAAGGGAAGCGTTGTGCGGGTTGGGATATACCCGTGGGAGCTTTCGTGTGTATAGGCTGTGGCAAGCTGAAACAGCTTGATGTTTGCTCTGGGTGTTCAGAGCGTGAGATAAACAGAACACACCGATATTTTCTTAATCGGTAACATCAGCAGTAAATTATTTAGGCATTCGTTTGGAATGAGCCTCTATCGGGCTGGTATTCATCTAACTCTTATTTCAGAATGGCTTGGGCATTCTCAGTTTGAAACTACCCTTATTTATGCTCACGCTGATACCGAGATAAAACGCAGAGCTATAGAGAAGGCTGTCCCTGTAGACACTCCACTTGCACAACACATCAACCCTGAACGCTACAAGATTGATGATGAATATCTCAAGCAACTTTGTGGATTAAGGTAACTATCTTATTATCAGGGAATTATCTTAGCACAACTCTGAAATTTTGTGGGCTTGTTGAATAATTCCCTAATAATATAATTTTCCTGATAAGACTCGTACCTTCGGCATTCCACAAGAAGAAAATTTGAATCCGTGAATAGAGGTGTGTTCGTATGGACTTTTATGATAAAGTTGCCGTAATCACAGGCGGTGCGAAGGGTATAGGCAAAACCATCGCCGAGGAATTTCGCAAAAATGGCGCAATCGTCTGCATAATTGATATTCTTCCCAACGATTATTTCCAAGGAGACATAGCAGACGAGCAAGTGCTGACTGCATTTGCAGATAAAGTAATTGCCGAGCATGGTCACATTGATTATTTGGTCAACAATGCTTTGCCGCCAACCAAGGGCATCAACGAATGTTCGTTTGACGAATTTAACTATGCCCTGCGAGTCGGTGTCACTGCGCCGTTTTACTTATCGAAGCTGCTGATGCCACACTTTGCTCCGAACGCCGCTATCGTAAATATTTCCTCAACTCGCAGTAACATGAGCCAACCTCAAACCGAAAGCTATACAGCGGCGAAGGGCGGTATCTCGGCACTAACCCATGCATTGGCGGTAAGTCTGGCGGGGAAAGTACGAGTCAATTCCATATCACCTGGTTGGATTGATACGGATTTTCGAGAATATGATGGCGCAGATGCTGTACAGCACCCCGTTCACAGAGTCGGAAATCCTTTGGATATTGCAAACATGGTATTGTTTCTCTGCTCCGACAAGGCGGGGTTTATCACAGGGCAAGACATTTGCATTGATGGCGGCATGACGCGCCAAATGATATATTCGGGTGATTACGGTTGGAAACTCGAAGCAGACAATTAACAGAAGGGGGCAAAACATGCATCTTATTATTACGGCAAGCCCGAATAAAGACGGGCTGACTGCGGCTTGCGGCAAAGCTGCGTTGGATGGAATAACGATTGCGGGAGGTACTGCTGAGTTAATTGACATCAGTGCAGACGAGTTGGAGTCCTGCCGCATTTGCGGAAACGGTTGGGGCAGTTGCCGAGATTCGGCAACATGCATTATTGATGACAGTTTCACAGAATTGCAAACGAAAATCAAAAATGCCGAAGGCGTAATACTTGTTACGCCTGTTTATTGGGGGCAGCCGAGCGAACGCATGAAGTATTTCCTTGACCGCTTCCGAAGATGTGAAGCATTTAATAAAGAGGGCAGCGTGGCTAAAGGCAAGCAAATCGACTTGATTGCGGCGGCAGGCGGAAGTGGAAACGGCACAGCCACATGTCTGCATGAAATGGAAATGTGGTGTCGCCATGTCGGTGCGATTCCGAAAGACCGCATCGGGATTACACAATTCAACCGTGAGCCTATGCTGAAAACCATATCCGATATGGCATCACGATTGGTGAAGGGCGAATATTTCAAGGGATTTTGATGTGTTCGGTAGTAGGATAACATATGTGATACATGAACCGCTCCAAGTCGGGAATATTAAAACGGTAAGATAAAATAACATTACCGATACTTGGAGTGATAAATATGGTAAACAATCAAAATGCATCGGCTTTGCCGCTGATGGCAATGAAGGAGATTCCCGAACCACGCAACGATGCCGCAAATATTACAGCACTTGTGAAAGACAGCGGAAAAGTAGTAGGCTACCAGCTTTCAAACGGTCAGACCGTTGACAAAGATGAAGGAGTAGCTTTGGCAAAACAGGGCGGCATCCAAGGCGTAGGCATTTCGGAGCGATATGGAAACGAATATCTGAAATCTGTTCCCGATGGGACGGAGAGTAATAATCTGAGCAATCTGCCCTCGGTTTCTTCCTCAACAGCAGACTTGCATTAAACAAGCAGTCGACGATTTAAGGGTGGAGGGATGAAGGTTGCCCACGCCAACCCTTTACTCGTAGCAAACAATTAAAGAGAGCAGTTGCTCCCCGCAAAATGGATGCAACTGCTCTCTTTTATTGTTTGTTCGTATATTCAAGTTGTGATTGAATCGGCAAAATCCCAGTGTTTACGGGCTTGCTGTTGTTCCTTGTCCTGCTTTCCAACTCCGTACAATCTCCGTTATATGAATTATATGGGGTTGGGGCTGAAAAATGCCTGTAGGACAAGGCTTTGCGGGTATTCGGTTTATTTTTAGAATTGCTTTTGCAATCATAAGAACCTGCACAATAGCAATAGGTATCCATATAGATGCGAAATCCAGTAATGAGTTTATAGTAGACTTGAAGCCCCAAATAACCCAAATAAATAAAAGCGTAATAAAAATCCCTAGTATGCTGGGCGCGATTAAAAACACACTTTCTGCAACACTACTGTAGTACGAAACAGTGTCGATTAAAAGCATTATTATTTTATGATTTATAGCTAACTGTACGATTAAAAATCCCACAGCACATATAATGTTTGCTTGGTAGTTGAAGGTCGTTATTAGGGCGTGTTGCCACTACGCAAACGGTACGATTTTTGCGGCAATTTTTCGCCAATCAAGGAGGGTTTCGCGCCGCGTCCTAGAAGGACGCAAGTGAAATCCCGACGCAGAGTGGCGGAAAATTGACCAAAAAGCGTGCCGTTTGCGTAGTGGCAACACGCCCTAATAGTAATGGTATTGCAACTAATATACCGACTACTAACAAAATTTGCGCATCCCAATCGTTGTGTTATTTCTTGTAAATCTTGTTAATTGCTTTATCCATTCCTGTTGAGAACTCGGGTGATTTTTCTTTTACGCCATCTAGGAAGCGGGTAAATTCTTCTTTTGGCGGGAGGTTGTAGGTTGCGTTGCGACCAAACGAAAGCGGATTGCAGATACCAGATGCAAGTGCGTCGCAGTAACGGTCTCCTCGTTCATACCATCGTACATATGTTTCCCAATTGGGTTTTACACACATAAAGATTTGCCCCCACTTTTTGACTTGTGAACGATAAATCTCTTTGTTTATTTTGTCATCATTGTCATTTGTGGATATGATTTCCTCCAGCCAAGTTATATCCATGCAATGCTTAGTAAGAGATTCTAGGCGGTATGGTTCAATGATAATACCGTCATACGTCCAATCACGCTGATGCCCCCACGTCTTTTTGTTTTGCCAAAAAGATAGAATCCAATCCTTTGCATAATGTCCGATATGCGTTTCTATTATGTCGCAGGCTTTGCTTGGTCTGTCAACGATATAAGTTTTGCGCGCCCTAATAATCTCTTTCAGTTTTTCAAACAGTATGGGCTTTTCGTATAAATGTAATGCTTCTGATATTGGCGGCTCAAGTTCTTCGCGGTTCATGGTGAACTGAAATAACTTGTCTAGCTTGTCAAGATACGCGCATGATGAAATTTCTTTTTCGGCTTTTATGATGTCTACCCATTTTTGCAGTACCGCTAGGGTTTGTTCGTCCAATTTATGTCGGTTGTTTGCGAAGTTTAGGAACTTGTCGAAATCGTTGCTTATGTCATTTAGGTTGGTGTATATGAAATTGCTAAACCATTTTATATAGTGTTGAGTGTTTTCATCTTCAAAGTGATACCAAAGTTCATAGTAGTACATAGCATTGTTCTGCCCTAAACCATGGAGTTCTAGTGTTTTTTCCAGATAGTCGCTAAATGAATTTGCGAGGGGTATACACGCATCTTCTTCCACGTAGTCCACGCCCGTGCGGTAGGACACAACAGGTTTTTCTTCTGTTGTTGCAGACACATCAAAACAATATTCGCCTCCATCTTCGTCGCCATACCGTGACCCTCCAAACCATATTAATTGCAGGTTATTTACTCGCTCTACATGCTCTGGGTAATCTTCTGCCCACTCTTCTATTTCGTCTTGGTCGTAGGGTTCGTATATTTCCAGCTCCGAAATATTCCACTCAAATGTTCCTTCATATGGTAATCGAAAGCCACCATCTAGCGATGCTGGAACATTGTAATCACTAAAATCGTAACTGTACTTGAATGACTTTCCAATCTCCGTAATAGCGGCTTTGAATGCGGGGGGGAGTTTGAATCCTATTTTCGCTTCCAGTTGCGCGATTTCTTCCTCGGTTGCTTTTTCTCCGATTTCTAGCTTAGCGTTTTTGTCAAGCTTTTTTACCGCCTCGTACAGAGATTGCCATTTTTGTAGTAGTTCCGTGTAGTTGTACATTTTCCGCCCTTCTTTCTATTTTTTAAGTGCAGTGCTTTATAAGAGTTTTGAGTTGGTAGACTTCAAGGGTGATGCCGTCATATGTCCAGTATTCGTTGTTCTTACCTCTCTTGGTTGCATTTTCCCAAAAAGACAATAGCCAATCTTTTGCATAAGCCCCAATGCACTTTGTTATTATGGCGCAGGCTTTTTGGTGGCTATTATAAAAGTAGGAATGAGCATTGTGAATATCAATTATTTCGTCCCTAAGAACTGCTTTTAGCTTTTCTAGCAATATGGGCTTTTCGTATAAGTTTAATGCATTTTCTATTGGCTGTTCAAGTGATTCTCGTTTCATTGTGAAATCAAACAACTTGTCCAGCTTGTTAATACGCGATTGCAAAGAAGTTTCTTTTTTGATGATGTCTACCCATTTTTGCAAAACCGCTTCTGTTTTTTCGTCTAGGTCTAGTCGGTTGCTTGCGAACTTTAAAATCTTGTCTAAATCGTTGCTTACGTCCTTTAGTTCGGTTGTTACGAAGTCGTTAAACCACTCTAAATATTCCCCAGCGGCTTCGGCTATGAACCATAATTTATCGTAACCAAAAGGGTCATCATTGCCCCAACCTTTCAATTCCAAAGTTTTTTCAAGATATTCGGCAAATGAATGGGCAAGATATGAGTAATCATTACCAACATCACCATAGTCTACTACAGGCTTATCTTCCGTATTTGAAGATATGTCAAAACAATAATCGCCATCTGGCACAGTCGCAAAAAGATATAGCTGTCGATTTTTTATCAACGCAACATATCTTATCGCTGATTCTTTTTTCATTTTCCAACCTTCAAGTTCTTCTGATGTATATGGTTCGTATACGCATATGTCCGAAAGATTCCACGAAAATGTTGCTTTGTAAGGGAATTGATATTCGCCATCTTCTGATTCTGGCACATTGTAGTTGCTAAAATCGTAACTGTACTTGAATGTCTTTCCAATTTCCATAACAGCGGCTTTGTATGAGGGGGGCAGGGTGATTCCCTTTTCCGCTTCTAGCTGTGCGATTTC